>NZ_JBHTVZ010000007.1:115420-191335 GCF_042792715.1 Isoptericola sp. NPDC056618
TAAACAACCCCCTACAAAACACACCCACCCCGCCTCCACGACCCACCGCCCCCGCGCCACCACCCCCCCCCCCCCCCGCCCGTCGAGAGGGAGGAGGCGCGGGTGTCAGCCCGCGGCGCGCGGGGCCGCCGCCGTCGACCGGCGCACGACGAGCTCCGGCTCGAAGAGCAGCTCGTCGCGCGACACGGTGGCGCCCGCGATCATGCTGGCCAGGATGTCGACCGCCGCCCGGCCCATCGCGTCGATCGGCTGCCGGACGGTCGTGAGCGCCGGGTCGGTGGAGTTCATCAGCGCGGAGTCGTCGTAGCCGACCACCGACACGTCGCGCGGCACCTCGAGCCCCGCGCGCCGCACCGCACGGACCGCACCGAGCGCGAGCGGGTCCGACGCGCACAGGATCGCCGTCGCGCCGGCGTCGAGCAGGCGGCCCGTCGAGGCCTGCCCGCTCTCGAGGGAGTACTGGCTGTGCACCACGAGCTCGTCGGGGAGCTCGACACCGTGCCGCCGCGCGAAGCCGCGCGCCGCCGCGAGCTTGCGCTCCGACGGCACGTGGTCGCGCGGCCCCAGCAGCAGCCCGATGCGCGTGTGCCCCATGGACACCAGGTGCTCCAGCGCCTGGTGCGTGGCGATCAGGTCGTCGCACGAGACGTGCGGGAAGTCGAGGCTCTCGATCGACGCGTTGATGAGCACCACCGGCAGGTTCAGCGCCTGGAGCCGCTCGTAGTGCGCGTGGTCGGCGTCGCGCTCCGCGTAGAAGCCGCCCGCGAAGATGACCCCCGACACCTGCTGGCCCAGCAGCAGGTCGATGTACTCGGCCTCGGAGATGCCGCCCGCGGTGCGCGTGCACAGCACGGGCGTGTACCCCTGCTGCGCCAGCGCGCCGCCCACCACCTCCGCGAAGGCGGGGAAGATCGGGTTCGCCAGCTCCGGCAGCACCAGGCCCACCAGGCGCGGCCGGTCGCCGCGCAGCTTGGTGGGCCGCTCGTAGCCCAGCACGTCCAGCGCCGTGAGCACGGCGTCCCGGGTCGCCTGCGACACCCCGGGCTTGCCGTTGAGCACACGGCTGACCGTCGCCTCGCTGACCCCCACCTTCGCGGCCACGTCGGCCAGTCGTCTCGACATGCCTCGACTGTACACGCGATCACGCAAGCGGCTTGCGCTTCTTGCGTTCCTTGCGGAACGCGACGAACAGGTGGTGCCGTACGCTCTGCGGGCTCAGAACGCGCGTCACCACCTGTTCGACGTGCACTACTTCCGGGGCGCCCGGACCGTGAGCCCCGCCGTCACCTCGCTCGGCGCATAGCGCGCGTCGCCCCCGTAGCGGACGACGACGTCGTGCCGCCCCCGCTCGACCCCGGACGTCGGCAGGGTCACGGTGGCGCGCCCCCGCTCCAGGTCGGCCGTGACCGTCCGCCCGGCGAGCTCGACCGTCACCGTCCCGGTCGCCCGCGGCGCGGAGCCGCGGCCCCGGGCGGCGGTGACCGCCACGTCGACACGCGCGTCGGCGCCGGCGGCGACCGACGCGGGCTTCACCTGCGCCCGCACGGCGCTGGCCGTCTCCCCGGTCTCCCCCGCACGATCTGGGGCGAGCCGCAGGAACGTGATCGAGTGCGCCGGGAAGTCGTACGTGAACGACGTCCCCGCGCCCCCGAACGTCCGGTCCACCGGGACCACGCGCTCGGGCCGGGTCTTGGTGTTGGTCGCCGACGGGTCGGCCGCCATCTCGGTGACGGACGCCGTCGCGGCCGGCTCGAAGCCGCCCGTCACCTCGACGTCGGTGCGCGCCACGGCGTCGCCGACGTTGACCACCTTGGCCACGAGCTCGCCGGTCTCCTCGTCGTGGGTCACGACCTGGAACAGCGACTTCGTCACCGGCTCGGTGTACGTGAGCTGCAGCTCGCCGTCGAGGTAGAGCTCGATGGTGCGCCCCTCGACGACGACCTTGATCCGGTAGTCACGGCCGTTCTCGAGCGGCGTGAAGGACTCCGCCGCCGCGACCTCGCCCTGGCGCGCGCCGTCGGCCCGCTCCAGCACGGACCGGGTGTTGCCCCAGCCGCCGACGTTCCACCAGTAGAAGTCGTCGCTCGCGCTCGCGCCGAACCCGACGAGGAAGCCCTCGGCGCCGCCCGTCCTCCGGGCCGTCACCTCCATCGTGTAGTCGTGCCAGTCCTCGTCGTAGGCCCCGGCGACCACGCTGCGCGCGTCCTCGACGCCCGCGTCGGACTGCACGTACGCGCCGTCGGTCACGGACCAGTCGCCGCGCTGCGCCTCCCACCGCGACGCGTCGTCGAAGCCGTCGGAGAACAGGACGTCGCCGGTCGCGTTGTCGGTGACCCGCACGTCGTCGTACTGCGCCTGCGTGAGCCAGGTCGACAGGAAGACGCCGCCGTCGACGTCCGGCGGGACGACGTCCGGCCCGTCGCCGAGCTCCGACGGGACCACCTGGTCGCCGGCGTTCGTCATGAACATCTTCTGGGTGTAGTAGTTCACCGAGCCCCACGACTCGTCGTTGTCGAACCACATCATGTCCGGCGACCACTGCACGTAGTCCTCGTTGGCGAACATCGGCGCGTACGAGGCCAGCTCGACGACGTCGGAGTTGCGCTCCAGCCCCGTCATGTAGGCCGCCTCCGCCAGCGCGTTGCCGAACGTGTTCCCCTTCGACGCGTACTCGCCGAGGAAGACGTGCGGGCCGCTGCGGTCGTAGGAGTCGTACCGCGCGTCGTTCGTGAGGAACCACGACGGGTCGTTGTAGTAGTGCTCGTCGACCATCGCCACGCCCTGCTCGCGGTTGAAGTCCCAGAGCTCGTCGAAGCGGGTGCCGGCGTCGTCGGGCCCGGAGTTGGAGATCACCGTGATGTCGGGGTACTCCGCCTCGATGGCGTCGCGGAACGCCGGGAAGTTCTCCTGGAACTTCGGGGTGTTCTCCTCGTTGCCCAGGCCGATGTACGGCAGGTCGAACGGCTCCGGGTGCCCCAGCTCGGCGCGCTTCGCGCCCCACTCGGTGTCGGTGGAGCCCGTGGCGAACTCGATGAGGTCGAGGGTGTCCTGGATCCAGCGCGGGCGCTGGTCGTCGGTCATCTCCGGGATGCGCGACCCGCAGCCGTTGGCGCCCACCGACACGACGGGCAGCGCGAACGCGCCGAGGTCCTCGGCGAACTCGAGGTACTCGAGGTAGCCGATGCCGTACGACTGGTTGTAGCCCCAGAAGTTCCAGTTGGTCGGGCGCTCCTCGACCGGGCCGATGGTCTCCTTCCACTGGTACGTCCGCTGCCGGTCCTGGCCGTCGGACTCGAGGTAGGAGTCGAAGGTGCCGACGTTGGTGACGCAGCCGCCGGGGAACCGCAGGAAGCTCGGGTCGAGCGCCGCGACCTTCTCGGCGAGGTCCTTGCGCAGCGTGCTCCTGCCATTGACCGGCCCCACCCACGTGTCCTGCGGGAACAGGGACACCATGTCGAGGCGCAGCGTGCTCGCGGCGCCCGAGGCGACCCGCAGGCGCGCGGCGTTCGTCGTCGCGGACGCCGTCACCGTCGCCGTGTACCGCGCCCACTCGTCGGAGCCGTCGACGGCGACCGTCGCCGTCCCGTACGTCGTCGCGCCGTCGGCGGACACGAGGGTCGCCGTGAGGTCCTGGGCGACGTCGCTGCGCGCCCAGACGGAGAAGTCGTACGACGACCCCTCGCTCAGCGCGACGCCCTCGTTGTACGACGCGTTCGAGACGCCGGTCGTGCCGTCGGAGGTCACGGTGAGGTAGTGCCGGTTGCTGTCGTTGAGCCACTCGCCGCGCGCGGACTCGACGGCGACGTCGCCGCCGCCGGTCTGCTCCCAGCCCGTCAGGCCGGTGAAGCCCGCGTTGTCCTCCTGGGCGAACTCGAACGACCGGTTGCGCACCAGCTCGGCGTACAGGCCGCCGTCGGCGGCGTAGTTGATGTCCTCGTAGAACACGCCGTACAGGTCGTCGCTCATCTCGGTGCGGTCGGCGGCCGAGTCGATGGTGAGCCGTTGCTCGACGACCTCCGGCTCGCCCTCCGGGTACGCCTCGAGCAGCGACTGCTGCTCCGCCGTCGTGATCGGCAGCACCGTGCCGTGCCGCGGGTGGCTCGGCAGCTCGGCGTCGGGCACCGAGGTCCAGTCCCCGCTCGCCAGGTCGTCCGTGCGGAACAGCATGTACCCCTGGCCCCCGTGGTACGACGGCTGGTCGATCATCATGAACCAGGAGTCGTCGGTCAGGGACGGGAAGACGGTGGGACCCTCGCCCGCGGTGAACTCGCCGCCCCACGGGTTGGGCTGGCCCACGCCGACGTGCTCGGCGACCAGGTCCCACCCGTCGCCGTCGGTCACGCCCTGCGTGCGGGACAGGTCGTCGGAGGACTCCTCGCGGACGGTCATGTCCGCCTCGTCCTTGGTGAACCGGTAGTAGGTGCCGTCCTCGACCGCGACGGTCGAGTCGATCATGCCCCGGCCCGCGCCGCGCTCCTCGTCGATCCACACCTGCGGCTCGGAGAAGCTGCCCGCGGAGAAGTCGGGCGTCGTGGCGGACAGCATGCGCTGGTACGACGTCGCGATGTCCCGGTCCTCCGGCGCGACGTCGTCCGGGTACAGCGCCGACGCCCAGTAGACGACGAACTGCCCGGCCTCGGCGTCCCAGGTCGCCTCGGGGGCCCAGAGGTTGCCGGCGTCCGGCGGCGCGACCTCGACCTCCTGCTGGTCGGACCAGTGGATCAGGTCGTCGGAGGACCACACCATCATCGACCGGCTGCCGGTCTCCTGGGCGTCGCCGAAGTTCCCGCCGGCGGCGATCTTCAGGTCGGTGGCGAGCAGGTAGTAGGTGCCGGTCTCGGGATTGCGGGTGAGGAACGGGTCGCGCAGGCCCTGCGTGCCGAGGGTGGACTCGAGGACGGGCTCACCGCCGTTCAGCGTGGTCCACGCGGTGGGGTCGTCGGCCTCGCTGACGGCCAGGTAGATCTTCTCGCCGCCGTCCTGCTCGCCGGCGAAGTAGGGGAAGACGTAGGCGCCGTAGCCGTCGCCCGCCGCCGACGGGGCCGGCGACTGCGACGCGGGAGCCGCCCGCAGCGGGACGGCCGCGGCCGCCGTGGCGGGCAGCGCGAGGGCGAGGGCCGCTGCCGCCAGGGGCCTCGACCATCGGGGCCCGTGCTGTCTCGATGGGATGTGCATCGTTGTAGAACCTCCGTGTCGTACGTCGTCGTACAGGTGCGGGGGGTGCAGGTACCGAGATGGTGCGCGGTGGTGGGACGTCGGGCCGGCGGCGCGTGCCGCCGACCCGACGCCCGGACGGGCGCGGAGCCGGGACGGCTAGGAGCGCCGCAGGGCGAGCAGCCGCTGCAGGACCACGAAGACCAGCAGCAGCGCGCCGATGACGATCTTGGTCCACCAGGAGGAGAGAGTGCCCTCGAAGGTGATGATCGTCTGGATGAGTCCGAGCACGAGGACGCCGAGCACGGACCCGAGCACGAAGCCGGTGCCGCCCGTGAGCAGCGTGCCGCCGATGACGACGGCCGCGATCGCGTCCAGCTCCATGCCCACGCCGGTCAGGGAGTAGCCCGACCGCGAGAACATCGCGAACAGCAGGCCGCCGAGACCGGCGCAGGTGCCGCTGATGACGTACACCAGCACCTTGGTGCGCGCGACGGGCAGGCCCATGAGCTTGGCCGACTGCTCCCCGCCGCCGATGGCGTACACGGTGCGGCCGAACTGCGTGTAGTGCAGCAGGTAGAACGCGACCGCCACCACGACCAGCGCGATCACGACGCTCGACGTGATCCGCCACTGTCCGCCGGCCCACGTGTCCCAGGAGGCCAGGGCGACGAAGGTCGGGTCGTCGATCGGGATCGACTCCGGCGCGACGAGGAAGCACAGGCCGCGGGCGAAGAACATCGCCGCGAGGGTCGCGATGAACGGCTGCACCTCGAAGACGTGCACCATCGCGCCGACGAGGAGCCCGATCAGCGAGCCGATGAGCACGACCAGCGGGATCACCACCCCGGCGGGGACGCCGGACTGCAGCAGGTACGCCGCCGTCACGCCGGACAGCGCCAGCACCGAACCGACGGAGAGGTCGATGCCGCCGGTGAGGATGACGAACGTCATCCCGACGGCCAGCACGATGAGGAACGCGTTGTTGATGAACAGGTTCGCGAGCACGCCGACGGACAGGAAGTTGTCGTAGCGCGCGCCGCCCACCACGAGCAGCAGCACGAACACCACGAGGGTCCCGACCACGGGCAGGTAGCGGCGGTCGACGCGCAGGCGGCGGCCGACGGACGGCACGCGGTCCGGGGACGGCGCCCCGCGGCGCGAGGATGCGAGGGTCGTCATGAGGCCACCACCTTGTCCGTCGCCACGTCGGCGGGCTTGTCCGACGGCGTCACCGGCGCCGCCCTGCCGCGCCGTCGCGTGCGTTCCGAGAGCTTGCGCCGCATCGCGGGCGACTGGAGCAGCGTCACCGCAGCGACCACGAGCGCCTTGAACAGCGGCGTCACGAGCGGCGAGATGCCGACGTTGGTCACCGTGAGCGACAGCGTCGCGATGATGAGCACGCCGACGAAGGTGCCGGAGAGCGAGAACTTGCCGCCGGCCAGCGACGTGCCGCCGATGACCACGGCGAGGATCGCGTCGAGCTCGATGAACAGGCCGGCGTTGTTCGCGTCGGCCGCCATGACGTTGGACGACAGGATCAGCCCGGCCAGCGCGGAGAACAGCCCGGACAGCGCGAAGACCGTCCACACGATGGTCCGCGCGCGCACGCCCGCGAGCCGGCTCGCGGCGGGGTTGATGCCGACCGACTCGACGAGCATCCCGAGCGCCGTGCGCCGCACCAGCAGCGCGACGAGCGCGAACACGCCGAACGCGACCAGGGTCGCGACGGGCAGCCCGAGCCAGTACCCGGCGCCGAGCATCTTGAACGGGGCGCTCGTGACCGTGGTGATCTGCCCCTCGGTGATGAGCATCGCGACGCCGCGGCCGGCGGTCATGAGGATGAGCGTCGCGATGATCGGCTGGATCCCGAGCACGGACACCAGGAACCCGTTCCAGACGCCGAGCACCAGGCCGAGTGCGAGGGCCATCCCGATGGCGAGGAGCACCGTCGTCGTCGACGCCGGGTCCGGCGCGCCCGCGATGAACGTGAGGGCCACCGCCCCCGAGATAGCGACCACGGCGCCCACGGAGAGGTCGATGCCGCGGGTGGCGATCACCAGCGACATGCCGAGGGCGACCAGCATGAGCGGGGCGCAGTTGCGCAGGATGTCGATCGGCGACCCGAAGAGGTGGTCGTCGAGGATCGACACGGACAGGAAGCCCGGTCGGACGGCCGTGTTGACGGCGAGCAGCGCGACCAGCGCGACCACGGGCCAGAACAGATGGTGGCGGACGACGGCGCCGAACCCGCCGGCGGCCTGCGATGTGGGCATCAGCGGTCCCCTCCGCTCGCGATGAGCTCGACGACGTCGTCGACGCCGACGGAGTCGGTGTTGGTCAGCTCGGCGACCTTCTGCCGGTCGCGCATGACGGCGATGCGGTGGCTGAGCCGCACCACCTCCTCGAGCTCGGCGGAGATGAAGAGCACCGCCATGCCCCGGCCGGCGAGGTCGGACACCAGGCGCTGGATCTCCGCCTTGGCGCCGACGTCGATGCCGCGGGTCGGCTCGTCGAGGATGAACAGCTCGGGCGCGGTGGCGAGCCAGCGGGCCAGGAGCACCTTCTGCTGGTTGCCGCCCGACAGGTTGCGCAGCAGGGCGTCGGGGTTGGCGGGCCGGATGTTCAGCGCCTCGATGTACCGCTGCACGATCTCGTCGACCTGCTTGCCGGGCAGCGGGCGCAGCCAGCCGCGCTCCGCCTGGAGGCCGAGCACGATGTTCTCCCGCACGGTCAGGTCGCCGACCACGCCCTCGGCCTTGCGGTCCTCGGAGGAGAACGCGATCCTGCGCCCGATCGCCGTGCGCGGCGTGCGCAGCCGGGTCGCCGTCCCCTTGACGGACAGCGTGCCCGTGTCGGCCCGGTCCGCCCCGGCGAGCAGACGGGCCACCTCCGTGCGGCCGGAGCCGAGCAGGCCGGCCAGACCGACGACCTCGCCCTCGTGGACGTCCAGGTCGAAGGCCTGCACGGAGCCGCGCCGGCCGAGACCCACGGCCTGGACGAACGGCTTGCCCTGGGCCGCGTCGACGGTGTGCTCGGTGCGGACCTCCAGGTCCTCCAGCACTTCCATCGACCGGCCGATCATGCGCGAGACGAGCTCGCTCCGGGTGATCTCCGACGTCCGGTACTCCCCCACCCGCGCGCCGTTGCGCAGCACGGTCATGCGGTCGGAGAGCTCGAACACCTGCTCCAGGAAGTGCGACACGAACAGGATCGCGACGCCCTGGTCGCGCAGCCGGCGCACGACGGCGAAGAGCCGCGCGACCTCGTCGGCGTCGAGGCTGGACGTCGGCTCGTCGAGGATGAGCACCTTGGCGTCCACCACCATGGCCCGGCTGATCGCGACGAGCTGCTGCACGGCGATCGAGTGCGAGCCGAGCGAGGAGGCGGGGTCGACGTCGAGCCCCATCGTCGCGAGGTGCTCGGCCGCCCGGCGGCGCGTGCGGGGCCAGTCGATGGCGCCGAACCGCCGGGGCTCGTTGCCGAGCATGATGTTCTCCGCGACCGTGAGGTTCTCGCAGAGGTTGACCTCCTGGTACACGGTGGCGATCCCCGCGGCCTGGGCCTCGCCCGGGCCGGAGAACCGGTGCGGCTCGCCGTCGACGAGGATCTCGCCGGAGTCGATGCCGTAGACGCCCGTGAGCGCCTTGATCAGCGTGGACTTCCCCGCGCCGTTCTCGCCCATGAGGGCGTGCACCTCGCCCGGCAGGAGCCGGAGGTCCACGCCGTCGAGCGCCTTGACGCCCGGGAACTCGATGGAGATCCCGGTCATCTCGACGACGGGGCGCACGTCCTGGGGCCGGGCGTCGGGGGTGCTGCCGGCGTCGCCGGCGTCCGATGGCGTCATCCTTGACCTTCCGTGGAGCGCGGTGGGCGCGGCGCGGGCGTCCCGCACCGCACCCACCGCGGGTCTCGTGGAGCGTACCGACGGTCAGTGCTGACGGTCAGTGCTGCCGGTCAGTGCTGACGGTCAGTGCTGACGGTCAGTGCTGACGGTCAGTGCCGACGATCAGTACTGACGGTCCGGCAGCGCGGCCTTCGCCGCCTCCTGGTCGAACGCCTCGTCCTGGGTGACGATGCGCTTCTCGACCTCCTCGCCGGCCACGACCTTCTTCGCGATCTCCGCGAGGTCCGGGCCGAGCAGCGGGTTGCACTCGACGATGTAGTTGATCTTGCCGTCGGCGAGCGCCTGCATGCCGTCCTTGACGCCGTCGACCGTGATGATCTTGATGTCCTTGCCCGGCACCTTGCCCGCGGCCTCGATCGCCTCGATGGCGCCCAGGCCCATGTCGTCGTTGTGGGCGAAGACCAGGTCGATGTCGTCGTACTTCTGCAGGAAGCCCTCCATCACCTGCTTGCCCTCGGTGCGGGTGAAGTTGCCGGTCTGCGAGTCGATCATCTCGATGTCGGAGCCCGCGATCGCGTCGGCGAAGCCCTGCTGCCGGTCGATCATGGGCGCGGCGCCGGTGGTGCCCTGCAGCTCGACGGCCTTGTAGCCCTCGCCGTCGTACTGCTCCACGGCCCACTCGCCGGCGCGCTTGCCCTCCTCGACGAAGTCGGACCCGATGAACGACTCGTACAGGGTGTCGTCCTCGGAGTCGACGGCCCGGTCGGTGAGGATCACCGGGATGTTCGCGGCCTTGGCCTCCTCGAGCACGGCGTCCCAGCCGGTCTCGACGACCGGGGAGAACGCGATGACGTCGACCTGCTGCTGGATGTAGGACCGGATCGCCTGGATCTGGTTCTCCTGCTTCTGCTGCGCGTCGGAGAACTTGAGGTCGAAGCCGTTCTCCTGCGTGAGCGTGTCCTGGATGGACTTGGTGTTGGCCGCGCGCCAGCCGGACTCCGCCCCGACCTGCGAGAAGCCGAGGACGATCGTGTCCGAGGCGGCGGCCGACTCGCCGCCGCCGTCCCCGCCGTCCCCGCCGCCCTGGGGCGCCTGCTCGCTGCTGCACGCGACCAGCGAGGCCGCCGTGAGCGCCGTGACGAACAGCGCCGCACCGGCGCGCCGGAAGTTCTTGCTCATGATCTCCTCCTCGAGACGCCGGCCGACCGGGAGACCCGGTCCCTGGGTCTTCTCTGACCCTCCGGCAACGCTTGTGTGACCGCTAACATAGCGGAGATGTGACCGGTCACAATAGAGGCCGTCCCGGAATCCACGTCACGATCGCGTAACGGCGCCGGTGGACATCCCGAGAGCGTTGCGGGTGCGATCGTGGCCCCGTTCTCGACGTGAACGGGGCCACGATCGCACCCACGACATCAGGGGTCCCCGGGGTCGGGCTCGTCCAGCTCCGCGGCGATCATCTCGACGATGGTGTCGACCGTGACCCCGGGGCCGTTGCTCAGCTCGCCGATCTTCTCGCGGTCCTTGAGCACGACGATGCGGTCGGCGAGGCGCACCACCTCCTCCAGCTGGGAGGAGATGAAGACGACGGCGACGCCCTCGCCCGCCAGGCGTGCCACCCGGCGCTGGATCTCGAGCTTGGCCGCGATGTCGATGCCGCGGGTCGGCTCGTCGAGGATCAGGACGTGGGGCCGCGTGGCCAGCAGCCGGGCGAGCAGCACCTTCTGCTGGGTGCCCCCGGACAGCTCGCCGGCCGGCCGGTCCAGGTCGTCGGCCGACAGGTGCAGCGCGTCGAGGTACGTGTCGACGACGGCGTCCTGCTCGCCCCGCGACAGGGGCCGCGACCAGCCCCGCAGCGCCTGCAGCGCCAGGACGATGTTCTCCCGCACCGTGAGGCCCGCGACGATCCCGTCGTCGCGCACGTTCTCGCTCGACATCGCGACCCGGTACCGCAGGGCGGCCCCCGGGCTGCGGAGCTGCACCCGGACGCCGTCGAGCCACAGCTCGCCGCCGTCGGCGCGCTCCGCCCCGCTGATCAGCCGTGCGAGCTCGGTGCGCCCCGACCCGCGCAGCCCCGCGAACCCGACGACCTCGCCCCGGGACAGCTCGAGGTCGGTCGGCTCGAGGACGCCGTGGCGCCCGAGGGACGACGCCCGCAGCGTCGCCTCGCCCGTCCCCGCGTAGTGGTGCGCGAGCCGCTGCGAGCGCAGCGCCTGGAGCGCGTCGATGTCCTCGCCGAGCATCTTGGAGATCACCTCGGCGCGCTCGACGTCCGCCGTCCGGAACTCCGCGACGACGCGGCCGCCCCGCAGCACCGTCATCCGGTCGCTCACCTCGAAGACCTGCTCGAGGAAGTGCGAGACGAACAGCACCGCGACGCCCTGGTCGCACAGGCGGCGCACGACGCCGAGCAGGCGCGCCGCCTCGTCCGCGTCAAGGCTCGACGTCGGCTCGTCGAGCACGAGCACGCGCGGCTCGAGGACGATCGCCCGGGCCACCGCCACGAGCTGCTTGGTCGCGGGCGACAGCGCCGACAGCGGGGCGCGCGGGTCGATGTCCTCGATCCCCAGCGCGGCGAGGGCGGCCGAGGCCCGCGCCCTGGTCCGGCCCCAGTCGATGCCGAGCCAGCCGCGCACCTCGTGACCGATCATCACGTTCTCGGCGACGGTCAGGTGCGGGCTCAGGTGCGTCTCCTGGAAGACGGTCGCGATGCCGTCCGCGCGGCTCTGCGCGACGCCCGTCGGCGGGCTCTCGACGCCGTCCACCACGACCGTGCCCGCCAGGATCGGCAGCGTCCCCGTGAGCGCGCCGATGAGGGTCGACTTCCCCGCGCCGTTCTCCCCCATGAGCGCGTGCACCTCGCCCGGCCGCAGCGCCAGGTCCACGTCGTCGAGGACCCGCACCCCCGAGCGCTCCACCGTGATCCCCCGCAGCTCGACGACGGGGGCCGGCGCCGCGGGCCGCGAGGTCATCGGGTGGCCTTCCGCGGCGCGGCGCTCGACGCCCGCGCGATCATCTCCGGGGGGATCTTCGTGACCGGCGGGATCTCCTGCTCCTCGATCGCGGCCCGCAGGACGTCGACGACCGACACGCCGAGGGCGTGGAAGTTCTGCCGCACCGTCGTCAGCGGGGGGATGACGTGCCGCGCGAGGGGGATGTCGTCGAAGCCGACGACGCTCACGTCGTCGGGCACCGAGAAGCCGCGGTCGTGCAGGCCGTGCACGAGGCCTACCGCCATGTCGTCGTTCGCGGCGAAGATCGCCGTGTACTCCGGGAGCTCGCGGATCCCGCGCGCGAAGTCGTACGCGAAGTCGCCCGTCCAGTCCCCGACGACGATGGGGCGCTCGCGCAGCCCCCACGACTTCGCCCGGGCGTGGAAGGACCGCTCGCGCGTGCGGGCGTCGAGCCAGTCCAGCGGGCCGGCGAGGTGCAGGATGTCGCGGTGCCCGAGCGAGACGAGGTGGTCGACGGCGAGCGCCGTCCCCGCCTGCTGGTCGACGGTCACGGTGAGAAACGTCGGGTCCTTGTCGGGCTTGACCACCAGCACCGGGACCCCGACGGCGATGCGGCGCAGCGCGGCGATCGACGACGACCGGGGCGCCACGACGCAGAGCGCGTCGACGCCCTGCGCGACGAGGTGGTCGACGGCCTCCTGGGGGGTGATCTCCTCCCCCGCCCGCAGGAGCACGGAGCTGACCACGTACCCGGACGCGCGGGCGGCGGACTCCACGGCGTACAGCGTGCTGGTCGGCCCGAACGTCGCGGCGCTCTCCACGAGGACGCCGATGCGCCGGCTGCGCTGGGTGGCCAGGGCCCGGGCGACCATGTTCGGCCGGTAGCCGAGCTGATCGATGGCCTCCTCGACGCGCCGCCGGGTGGCGTCGCGGATGTTCGGGTGGTCGTTGAGCACCCGCGACACCGTCATGTGCGAGACACCGGCGAGCTGCGCGACCTGCCGGATGTTCGGCTTGTCGGCGGGACTCGCCATGCGGGGCCTCCACGGGATGCGTCCACCGGCCGGCCGGCGGGTCGGCGGCGTCAGCCTACCGAACCGCCGGCCGCTCGCCGGTGGTCGTGCTCAGAGCCCCTGGGCGAGGCGGTAGTACACCTGGTTCCAGCGCACCTGGTCGGCGAAGCCGCGGCGCGTGGTGTCCTCGTCGATGACGAGCAGCTCGGTGCGCGCGATGTTCGCGAACACCTCGAACGCCTCGACGCCCGCGGCGGTCGACATCACCGTGTGGTGCGCGCCGCCGGCGGTCAGCCAGGCCTCGGCGGAGGTGGTGAAGTCGGGGCGCGGGGCCCAGACGGCGCGGGCCACGGGGAGGTTCGGCAGGTCCTGCGTCGGCGGTACGACGTCGACCACGTTCGCGGTGAGGCGGAAGCGGTCGCGCATGTCGGCGAGCGAGACGACGACGGCGCCCTCGGTCGCGTCGGCGTCGAACACCATGCGGACCGGGTCCTCCTTGCCGCCGATGCCGAGCGGGTGGATCTCCACGCGCGGCTTCGACGTCGTGAGGGAGGGGCAGACCTCGAGCATGTGGGCGCCGAGGATGAGCTCGGAGCCGGGGGTGAGGTCGTAGGTGTAGTCCTCCATGAGGGAGGCGCCGCCGGGCAGCCCCTCGCCCATGACCTTGGCCGCGCGCACCAGGACGGCCGTCTTCCAGTCGCCCTCGGCGCCGAAGCCGTAGCCCTTGCTCATGAGGCGCTGGACGGCGATGCCGGGCAGCTGGCGCAGGGCACCGAGGTCCTCGAAGTTCGTGGTGAACGCCTTGGCGCCGCGCTCCTCGAGGAACGCCTCCATGGCGATCTCCTGGCGAGCCGCGTAGCGCAGCGACTCGTGCCGCTCGCCGCCCTTCCGCAGCTCGGGGACGACGTCGTAGAGCTCCTCGTACTCCGCGACCAGCGCGTCGACCGCGGCGTCGTCCACGGCCTCGACGGCCTCGACCAGGTCGTTGACGCCCCACGTGTTCACCGAGACGCCGAAGCGCAGCTCGGCCTCCGTCTTGTCCCCCTCGGTGACGGCGACGTTGCGCATGTTGTCGCCGAAGCGCACCAGCTTCAGCTCGTGCGTGGCGGCCCAGCCCGCGGCGCCGCGCACCCAGGTGCCGACGCGGCGGGTCACGGCCGGGTTGGACGCGTGCCCGACGACGGTGGTGCGCGCGACGCCCAGGCGCGTGGCCAGGTAGGCGTACTCGCGGTCGCCGTGCGCGGCCTGGTTGAGGTTCATGAAGTCGAAGTCGATGTCCGCCCACGGCAGCTCGACGTTCGCCTGCGTGTGCAGGTGCAGCAGCGGCTTGCGCAGCGCGTCGAGGCCGGAGATCCACATCTTCGCCGGGCTGAACGTGTGCATCCACGTGATGACGCCGAGCACCTTGTCGTCCGCGTTCGCGTCGAGCATCGCGCGGCGGATCGAGCCGGCGTCCTTGAGCACGGGCTTCCAGACGACCTTCGCGGGGACGTCGGACGACGCGTCGAGCGCGCGGGCGACCTCCTGCGACTGCTGGGCGACCTGCTCCAGCGTCTCGGGCCCGTACAGGTCCTGGCTGCCGGTGAAGAACCAGACCTCGCGGTCGGCGTACGGCTTGCTCATGGGGTGTGTCTCCTTCGGAAGTCTGCGTCGATGGTCGAGCCTGGCGAAGCCCTGAACGGGCTCAGTGCTGGCCGTAGACGTTCTGGTAGCGGGCGTACAGGGAGTCCACGTGCTCCTGCGCGATGGGCAGCGGCTCGCCGAGCTGGCGCGACACGTGCACCGTGCGGGCCACCTCCTCGACCATCACGGCGGCCTTCACCGCGGCGCGGGCGTCCTTGCCGATGGTGAACGGGCCGTGGTTGCGCATCAGGACGGCCGGGCTGCGGTGACCGCTCAGGGTCTCGACGATCCCGCGGCCGATGGAGTCGTCGCCGATGATCGCGAACGGCCCCACGGGGATCGGGCCGCCGAACTCGTCGGCCATCATCGTGAGCACGCAGGGGATCTCCTCGGCGCGGGCGGCCCACGCCGTCGCGTAGGTGGAGTGCGTGTGCACGACGCCGCCCACCTCGGGCATGTGTGCGTACACGTAGGCGTGCGCCGCGGTGTCCGACGACGGCGACCGGTCGCCCTCGACGAGCTTCCCGTCCAGGTCGCAGACCACCATCGACCCGGGGGTGATGTCGTCGTAGGCGACGCCGGACGGCTTGATGACCAGGAGGTCGCCCGAGCCGTCGGGGGTGCGGTCGTCGCGGACCCGCTCGGACACGTTGCCGGCGGTCCACACGACGAGCTCCCAGCGGGGCAGCTCGGCGTGCAGGGCCGCGACCTTCTCCTTGGCGGCGTCGACGGCGGCGCGCAGGTGCGCGGGGACCTCGGTGGGGGTGCTCATGTGCTTCTCCAGTGCGGGGGTGCGGTTCATCGACTGCGGGTGTCGTCAGAGGGCTGCGGTGGCGGCGCGCTCGACCGCGAGGCCGGCGGAGTACCGCTCCAGGTAGGCGGCGAAGCCGGCGACGTCGTCCGCGTCGGGCTCGGCGACGTCGAGCCGGGCGTCGGCGAAGACGCGCTCGGCCAGGTAGGCGTCGAGGGCGCCGGCGTCGGCCTCGGCCCGGGCGGCGGCGTACGCCGCGAGGACGGCGATGCCCCAGGCGCCGCCCTCCCCCGCCGTCTGCCCGACGGCGACGGGGGCGTCGATCGCGCCGGCCAGCAGCCGCTGGGCGACGCCCGCCGTCTTGAACAGGCCCCCGTGCGCGAACATCGTGTCGATCGCGACGCCCTCGCCGTGCAGGACGCGCATGCCGAGCGCGAGCGTGCCGAACACGCCGTAGAGCTGCGTGCGCGCGAAGTTCGCCAGCGTCAGGCGGCTGTCGGGGGTGCGCACCACGAGGGGGCGGCCCTCGTCGAGGCCGGTGATGGGCTCGCCGGCGAGGTAGTTGTACGCGAGCAGCCCGCCGCCGTCGGGGGCGCCGTCGAGCGCGGCCCGGAAGAGCGCGCCGAAGACGGCGTCGGGCTCGACGGGCTGCCCCAGGGCGGCCGCGAACTGGCCGAAGACGCCGGCCCACGCGTCGAGCTCGCTGGCGCCGTTGTTGCAGTGCACCATCGCGACGAGGTCGCCGGCGGGCGTGGTGACGAGGTCGAGCTCGTGGTGCACGGAGGTCAGCGGCCGCTCGAGCACGACCATCGCGAAGATCGACGTGCCCGCGCTGATGTTGCCGGTGCGCGGCGCGACCGAGCCCGTGGCGACCATGCCGGTGCCGGCGTCGCCCTCGGGCGGGCAGAGGAGGACGCCGGGCCGCAGGGTGCCCGTGGGGTCGAGCAGCGCGGCGCCCTCGGCGGTGAGCCGGCCGGCGTCCTCGCCCGCGGTGAGCACCTGCGGCAGCAGGCCCTCGACGTGCAGGCCCGGGCGCTTGGCGGCGGCGAGGTGCCGGAACTGCTCCAGCATCCGCGCGTCGTAGTCGCCCGTGGCCGGGTCGATCGGGAACATGCCCGACGCGTCGCCGACGCCGAGCACGTGCCGCCCGGTCAGCGCCCGGTGCACGTAGCCGGCCAGCGTGGTGAACGACGCGACCTGGGGCACGTGCGGCTCGTCGTCGAGGATCGCCTGGTAGAGGTGGGCGATCGACCAGCGCAGCGGGATGTTGTGCCCGAAGAGCGCGGACAGCTCGGCGGCCGCGGGGCCGGTGCTCGTGTTGCGCCAGGTGCGGAACGGGACGAGCAGCTCGCCGTCGGCGTCGAACGGCAGGTAGCCGTGCATCATCGCGGAGACGCCGAGCGCGGCGTAGCCGGTGGGGCGGACGCCGTAGCGCTGCTCGACGTCGGCCACGAGCGCGGCGTACGCGCCCTGCAGACCCGCGTGCACGGCGTCGAGCGCGTAGGTCCACACCCCGTCGACGAGCTCGTTCTCCCACGCGTGCGAGCCGCTCGCGAGCGGCGCGTGGTCGGGCCCGATCAGACACGCCTTGATGTTGGTCGAGCCGAGCTCGATGCCGAGCGTCGTCCTCCCGGCGGCGATCGCGTCCCGGATCTCCGTCACGTCGCCCGTGCCCTGCTCCGCCATCCCCTGCTCCGTCCCCGCCCGGTCGGGCGTCGTGGTGGTCGATCCATGTTAGCGCTCACATGGCGCGGACCCAAGCCCGGCTCTCCGCGCATCGAACGTGCTGACTTGCTCCTCATTCTCGACGCTTGAGGATCACGTCAGCACGCTCGATGCCTCCCGGCGCTACCGGTGCCGCACGACGTCGAGCCGTGCCGGCTCGCTGCGCACCTCGCCGTGGGCGTTGGCGACGACGGCGCGCACCAGCAGGCCGTCCGGCTCGCGCCCGGCGTGCTTGAGCGTCCAGCGCGCGGCGCCGTCGACGGCGCGTGTCGCGGGCGCCTCGGCGGGCGTCCAGGTCGTGCCGTCGTCGACCGAGGTCTCCCACGTGACGACAGGGACCGGGGTGCCGGCCACGCGGACCTCGAACGACGCGGGTCGGTTGCCGCGCACGGTCACGTCGCGCGGGTCCGCCGTGACCGTCGGCTCCTCGACCGTCCGGTCCACCACCGGCCAGCCGTCCTCCCAGGCCAGGCGCTGCAGGCCGAGCGTCGGGAAGCCCGGGATCTCGGCGTTCGCGCCGTCGTAGTAGTGGAACGCGAGCACGCCGTCGGACACCGACTGGCCACCCGGCCCCACGACCGCGCCGTGCGACGAGAGCAGCACCGTGCCACCGCCGTCGGCCAGGTCCTTGCCGTCCTGGTCGAGGTACGGCCCCGCGACGTCGCGCGACCGCCCGACCGCCACCTGGTAGGTGCTGTCGAGGCCCTGGCAGCACCGGTCGAACGAGACGAACAGGTAGTACCAGCCGTCGCGCTCATAGACGTACGGCGCCTCCACGGGGTTGCCCGGCATCATGCGGTCCACCAGGTGCGTGGCGTTCTCCAGCGCGCCGTCGGCGAGCTTGCCGCTGGGCCACTCGAGCTCGACGAGGAAGACGCCGTACCAGTACGACCCGATCGCCATGTACGGGGTGCCGTCCGCCCCCTCGACGATGCCCGCGTCGATCGCGTTGAACGTCTTGCCGCCGGCGATGTCCTGGGGCGAGTCGATCACCGGCCCCTGGTCGACCCACGCGTAGTCCGGGTCGTCCGGGTCGAGGGTCGTGTTGGTCGCGAGCGCCGTGACCGAGGTGTTCGTGCCGAAGCGCGACGCCGAGTAGTACAGGTAGTAGGTGCCGTCGTGCTCGTAGACCTCCGGCGCCCAGAGGTTGTCGGGCAGCACGCCGTCGCCGTCCGCCGCGAAGCGCTCGTCGATCCAGGCGGGGATCTCGTCCCAGACGGTGCCGTCGTAGACCCAGGTCACGCCCTCGTCGTGGCTCGACCACATCTGGATCGTGCCGCCGTTCTCCCGGTTCACCAGGCCCGTGGTGTACACGCGCCAGGTGCCGTCGTCGCCGACGACGAGCGCCGGGTCGTGCACCGGCGAGGTCTCGCCCGTGACCGAGAGGCCGCCGGTCGGCGCAGACGCGGCCGGGCGCCCGCGCTCGGCGGCGCCGGGCGTGGCCGTCGCCGGCCCGACGGTCGTGGCGGCGACCAGCGAGGCGCCCAGCAGCGCCGTGGTGAGCACCCCGGCCGCCGCGGCGCGGGCCCGCCTGAGAGATCTGTGCATCGTGACTCCTCTACAACGATGTAGAACTGCGAACGCGCCGAATCTACCCAGCCGTCACGGCGGCGGTCAACGAGTCCGCGGTCGACGAGTCCGCGGTCGACGAGCCCGCGGTCAGCTGGCGGGCGGCGGCGCCGTGCTGGAGCGCACGACGAGCTGGGGCACGATCCGCTCGGTCGGCACGGCGCCGCCGGCCAGGGCCGCGACGACCATCGCCACGCTGCGCTCCCCCAGCACCCCGAACGGCTGGCGCACCGTGGTCAGCGGCGGCACGAAGTACGCGGCCCCCGCGACGTCGTCGAAGCCCACCACCGACACGTCGTCGGGCACGGAGAGGCCCCGCTCCCAGAACGCGCGGAGGATGCCGAGCGCGAGCTGGTCGTTCCCCGCGAACACCGCCGTCGGGCCCTCGTGCGCCACCACGGCCTCGGCGAGGTCGCGGCCCGCGGTGTAGCCGTCCTCGGCGGACCAGCTGCAGTACCGTGGTCGGCTCGGCGCGATCCCCCGCGCCTCGAGCGCCTCCCGCCAGCCGGCGGCGCGCTCGCGGGCGTCGAACCAGTCCTGCGGCCCGGCCACGTGCAGGACGTCGTGGTGCCCCAGGTCGAGCAGGTGCTCGGTCGCGGCGCGCGCCCCGGCTCGCTGGTCGACGGCGAGCGACAGCGTCGTCGGGCCCGCCGCCGTCGTGCCCGCGTCGCGCGGCACCTTCTCCAGGGCGGCGACGACGAGCACCGGCACCGGCGCGCGGAACGACTCGACGGCGGCCGCGACGTCGTCCTGCGGCGCGATGACCACGATCGCCTCGACGCCCTGGTCCATGAAGTGCTCCAGGGCCTCGTGCATCGCCTCGGCGTCGTAGCGCCGCAGGGTCGCGACGGAGACGAAGTACCCCTCGTCCCGCGCCGCGCCCTCGATCGCGATGAGGGTGCTGGTCGGGCCGAACAGCGCCGAGCCCGTGGTCACCACGCCGAGCGTCGCCGAGCGCGCCGTCGCCAGCGCCCGCGCGGCGCTGTTGCGCCGGTAGCCGAGGGACGCGATCGCCTCCAGCACCCGCTCGCGGGTCTCGCCGCGCACGCTCGGGTGGTCGTTGAGCACCCGGGAGACCGTCTGGTGGGAGACCCCGGCGACGGCCGCGACGTCGGCCATGGACGGGCGCCGCGACCGAGGACGCGTCGCCCGCCCGCCGGCGTCGGTCATGACTCCTGCGCCGCGTTCCTCGCGTCGACCTCGTCGAGCACCCGGCGCAGGTAGGTCAGCGTGAGCTTGCCCGCCGCGCGGTCGTACTGCTCCTCGTACCCGTGCTTGGTGTACATGGCGAGGTTCTTCTTCGAGTCCTTGCCCGTGAACGCCCACACCTCCGTCACCTCGGACGGCAGGAACTGCAGGATCGCGAACATCAGCGACGTGCCGATGCCCTTGGCCTGCTGGTCCGGCGCGACGGCGAGGCGCCCCAGCGTCGCCTTCGGCCCCTCGATCTCCAGGCGCAGCGACCCCACCAGCCGGTGGCCCTCCCACGCGCCCACGGTCACGACGTCGTCGCGCGCCATGTCGTCGCGCAGCTCGTGCAGCGTCTGCGTCAGCGGCGGGATGTGCGGGTCGTCGTACAGCTGCGCCTCGCTGACGAACGCCGCCCGCCGCAACGTCAGCAGCTCGCCTGCCTGGTCGTCCTCGACCAGCGCGATCCGCAGCGTGTCGTCGCCGCTCTCCTGCCGGACTTCCTGGGCGTCAGTGCCGCGTGCCTCGCTCATGAGGACATCGTGGCAGACCGACGGCGGACGTGTCGTCGCGCGCCCTGGGCCGTCGGTGACAATGGGCGGGTGACGACCGAATGGGTGCTGACCCTCTCCTGCCCCGACCGCCCCGGGATCGTGCACGCCGTGGCCGGCGTGCTGGCCGAGCACGGCGGCAACATCACCGAGTCGCAGCAGTTCGGGGACCCGGCCTCGGGCCTGTTCTTCATGCGGGTGCAGGTGGCGCTCGACGTCGAGGAGTCGGCCGGGCGCGACGCGCTCACGGCCGCGGTCGCGCCGGTGGCGGGGCGCTTCGGCATGACCTGGCAGCTCGACGTCGTCGGTCGCCGCCTGCGCACGCTGGTGCTGGTCAGCAAGGCGCCGCACTGCCTGGTGGACCTGCTGTACCGCGAGCGGTACCAGGGGATGCCGGTCGACGTCGTCGGCGTCGTGGGCAACCACGCCGACCTCGAGGACATGGCGGCGTTCTACGGCAAGCCGTTCCACCACGTGCCGGTCACGAAGGACACGAAGGCGCAGGCCGAGGACCGCCTGCGCGAGCTGGTGGCCGAGCTCGACGTCGAGCTGGTCGTGCTCGCGCGGTACATGCAGATCCTGTCGGACGAGCTGTGCCGCGACCTGCAGGGCAAGGTCATCAACATCCACCACTCGTTCCTGCCGAGCTTCAAGGGCGCCCGCCCGTACGCCCAGGCGCACGACCGCGGCGTCAAGCTCATCGGCGCGACGTCGCACTACGTCACGGGCGACCTCGACGAGGGCCCGATCATCGAGCAGGACGTCGAGCGCGTGGACCACTCCCGCGCCGTCGCGGACCTCGTCGCGATCGGCGAGGACGTCGAGCGCCGCACGCTCGCGCGCGCCGTGCGGTGGCACGCCGAGCACCGCGTGCTGCTCGACGGCCACCGCACGGTCGTCTTCCGCTGACCGCCCCCTGCCGAACAGGCGGGGATCCGGGTCAGGCCACAGACACCTCGACGAGCGTGTTCCACGGGTCGTCGAAGCGCAGGGTCCGGCCGTCGTCGCGCGTCGCGACGCCGGCGTGCTTCAGCCGGTCGGCGAGCGCGCCGACCTCGTCGCGCGTCGGCACGGTGAGCGCCACCTGCCCGAGCCCGAGCGTCGCGGCCCGCGGGCCGGCGCCCGCGCTGTTCCAGGTGTTCATCGCCATGTGGTGGTGGTACCCGCCGGCGGCGACGAACAGGGCGCCGTGGAACGTCGCCATGATCTCGAAGCCGAGGGTGTCGACGTAGAACCGCTGCGCCGTGGGGATGTCGCCCACCTGGAGGTGGACGTGCCCGACCTGCGCGGCCTGCCCCGCGGTGCCCGCCAGGGCGTCCTCGGTGAGGTGCCTCTGCAGGAACTCCTGCGGGTCGAACCAGTCCGAGCCCATCGCGACGCGCCCGCCGCCGTCGCGCTGCCAGACGTCGCGGGGGCGGTCCCAGTAGAGCTCGATGCCGTTGTCCTCGGGGTCCGTGAAGTAGAACGCCCGCGACACCCAGTGGTCGGAGTTCCCCGCGAACCGCGACAGCGGGTGCTGCGCGGCGTGCGCGACGGCGGACGCGAGCGCCTCCTCGGTGTCGAACAGCACGGCCGTGTGGAACAGCCCGGCCTGGTTCCGCGCCGTCGCCGGCAGCCCCGGCGTGTGCTGCAGCGCGACGACGGGCACGCCGCCGCGCCCCAGCACCACCCGGCCGGGGGCGCCGAGGGCCGGGATCTCCTCGAGAGCGATCGCCTCGCGGTAGTAGGCGCTCATCGCGCCGAGGTCGCCCACGTGCAGGGTGACGGCGCCCATCGCGGTCTCGGCCGCGAGGAGGTCGGGACGGCGGGTCGGCGAGGACTGCGAGGTCATGGTCGGCTCCTGGTGCTGGGACGGGCGGGTGGCGACGCGGGTCAGAGCAGCGCGAACCCGGTGGTCCACTGCGTCTGCTCGCCGACGGCGAGCGTGAGCTGCAGGAACCCGAGCGCCTCGAGCTCGCGGGCACGCTTCAGCGACCCGGCGTCGACGACGCGGACGGCGGAGCCGTCGAACGCGGCGGCGAACGCGGCCTTGGGGGCGGCGTCGTCGCCCGCGACGAGGACGGTCGTGGGCACGTCGCCGACGGTGCCGCTCACGAGCGTCGCGGCGAAGTTCGTGTTGAACGCCTTGAGCACGGTCGCGTCGGGCAGCTTCTCGGCCAGCCCGGCGGCGGCGGAGGAGTCGGCGGGCACGACGAGCGCGTCGAAGGTGGCGAAGTCGAGCGGGTTGGTGAGGTCGACCACGGTGCGGCCGGCGAGCTGGTCGCCGTAGGTCGCGACGACGTCGTCGAGCGCGGGGTACGGCAGGGCCAGCACGACGATCTCGCCCGTGAGCGGCTCGCCGAACGCGGTCGCGGTGACGGCGGCGTCCACGGCCGCGGCCTTGGCGACGTCGCGGGCGACGACCTGCACGTCGTTCCCGCCGGCGAGCGCCAGGCCCGCGATCGCGGAGCCCATGTTCCCGGCGCCGAGGATGCTGATGGTGGCCATGGTTCCTCCTGAGGATCCGTCGTCGACCTATTTGGTTGACGCTACAACCAAAATAGACCGCTATAGTTGTAGCGTCAACCTTCGTTCGGGGGTGACGGACCAGGAGCGGATCACGTGACCACCACCCGGCGCACGACGGCGGCCGACGACGAGCCGCGCTGGCTCGACGCCGAGCAGATGCGCACGTGGCTCCGGCTGCAGGCCGTGATCGAGCTGCTGCCCGCCACGCTCGACCAGCAGCTGCGCCGCGACGCCGACCTCACCCACTTCGAGTACATGGTGCTGGCGATGCTGTCCGAGGCGCCCGGTCGTGACCTGCGCATGACCGAGCTCGCCCGGCTCACCAGCGCCACCCTCCCCCGCCTCTCGCACGTGGCGCGCCGGCTCGAGGCGCGCGGCTACGTCGAGCGCTGCACCGCCGCCGATGACCGCCGCGCCACCATCGCCCACCTCACCGACGAGGGCTGGCGCAAGGTCGTCGCGAGCGCCCCCGGCCACGCGCGCACGGTGCTCCAGGACGTCTTCGACGACCTCGACCCCGACGAGGTCCGCACCCTCGCCGGCGCGCTCGACAAGGTCCTCGCGCACATCGACCCGCACGACCGGTTCGGGCTCGGCGAGCGCTCCGCCCGCTGACCGGCACCGGCCGCCACCGGTCCGGCCGGCCGCCACCGGCGACGCCGTCGCGGCGAGGAACTCACCCGCAGGGGTTGTGTCGAAAACGTTTTCTACCTAGCCTCGGGGCGTCGGCGACCCCGACCGCTCGATGACGAGGCCTCGTGGCCGAGCACCACTCAAGGATGAGCAGGCTCGAACGAAGGATGGGATCGATGAAGCGCACGACGACGCGATGGCGCGCCGCGGTGGGAGCGACGGTGGCCGGTCTCGGCATCCTCGCCGCGACCGCCCTGAGCGCGCAGGCCGCAGGGAGCACGCTGCACGAAGCCGCCGCGGACCAGGGCCGCTACTTCGGCACTGCGCTGGCGCAGGGCAAGCTGAACGACTCGCAGTACACGACGATCGCGGACCGCGAGTTCGGCATGATCACGGCCGAGAACGAGATGAAGATGGACGCCACCGAGCCGCAGCAGGGGGTGTTCAACTACTCCGCCGGCGACCGGATCGCCGACTGGGCCACCAGCCACGGCAAGCGGGTGCGCGGTCACGCGCTCGCGTGGCACTCCCAGCAGCCGGGCTGGATGCAGAACATGAGCGGCTCGCAGCTGCGGCAGGCGATGCTCCACCACGTCACCCAGGTCGCGACGCACTACCGCGGCAAGGTCTACGCGTGGGACGTGGTCAACGAGGCGTACGCGGACGGCTCGTCCGGTGCCCGCCGGGACTCCAACCTCCAGCGCACCGGCAACGACTGGATCGAGGCGGCCTTCCGCGCCGCCCGGGCCGCGGACCCGAACGCGAAGCTCTGCTACAACGACTACAACACCGACAACTGGTCCCACGCCAAGACGCAGGGCGTCTACACCATGGTCAAGGACTTCAAGGCCCGCGGCGTGCCGATCGACTGCGTCGGCTTCCAGGCCCACTTCAACAGCGGCAACCCGGTGCCGAACAACTACCACGAGACGCTCCAGCACTTCGCCGACCTCGGCGTGGACGTCCAGATCACCGAGCTGGACATCGAGGGCTCGGGCAGCTCGCAGGCCGAGCAGTACCAGGGCGTCACGCAGGCGTGCCTCGCCGTCTCCCGCTGCACCGGCATCACCGTGTGGGGCGTGCGCGACTCCGACTCCTGGCGGGCGAGCGGCACCCCGCTGCTCTTCGACGGCAACGGCCAGAAGAAGGCCGCCTACACCGCGGTCCTGAACGTCCTCAACGACGGCCAGGGCGGCGGCGACCCCGACCCCGGCGAGACCACGCCGCCGCCCACCGGGGGCAACGGCTGCACGGCCACGTACTCCGAGGGCCAGAAGTGGGGCGACCGCTTCAACGGGACCGTGACCATCACGGCCGACCGCGCCATCTCGTCGTGGACCTCGACCGTGACCGTCAGCTCCAGCCAGCGGATCAGCGCCACCTGGAACGGCACGCCCACGTGGGACTCCTCGGGCAAGGTCATGACGATGCGCCCGGCCGGCAACGGGACCTTGGCCGCGGGGCAGTCGACGTCGTTCGGCTTCACCGTGATGCACGGCGGGGACTGGACCTGGCCGACCGTCAGCTGCTCGGCGTCCTGAGCCGCTGACCCCGATCACCTGAGGGCCGCGGGGACCCCTCCCCCGCGGCCCTCAGGCCGCGCCGGTGATCGCCGCGAGGATCTCCTCGTGCGCGGCCGTCGCCGCGAACGACCCGTTGTTCCGGCCGTGCCGCAGCACCTCGATGCGGTCGGAGACCGCGCGCACGTCGTTGAGGTTGTGGCTGATGAGGATGACGCCGAGCCCCAGCTCGCGCAGGCGCTGGATGTGCGTGAGCACCTCGGCGGTCTGCGCCACCGAGAGCGCTGCCGTCGGCTCGTCGAGCACCACGATGCGGGGCTGGCCGATGAGGGTGCGCGCGATGGCGACCGCCTGACGCTGCCCGGCGGACAGGTGCCGCAGCGGGGTCCGCACCGACGGGATCCGGATCGTGAGGTGCTCGAGGAGCGCGCGGGTCTCGGTCTCCATGTCGCCGTCGCGCAGCAGGCCCGCCCGCCCGCGCAGCTCCTGCCCCAGGAAGACGTTCGCGGTGACGTCGAGGTTCTCGCAGACGGCGAGGTCCTGGAAGACGCTCGCCACGCCGAGCTGGTTCGCCGCCGAGGGCGACGGGATCGACACGGGCTCACCGTCGATCTCCAGCTGCCCCGAGCTCGGGCTCAGCACGCCCGCCACGATCTGGGCGAGCGTCGACTTGCCCGCCCCGTTGTCCCCGACCAGGGCCACCACCTCGTGCGCGTGCACCTCCAGGTCCACGTCGACGAGGGCCTCGACGGCACCGAAGTACCTGCTGACCTGCCGCAGCGCGAGCAGCGGCGTGCGTCCCCTCACCGGTTCCCCTTTCCTGTGCGGACCTGGCCCACGACGACGGCGCCGTGCGGTCCGTCGTCGGGCTGCTCCAGCAGGTCGGTGTGCTGCAGCGCGAGCGCGATGGCTCCCTCCAGCTCGGCGCGCGTCCCCAGCGCCGCGGGCACCACCTCGAGAGGCGTGACCTGCTGCAGCAGGGTCCGGCGGCGCAGCGCCTCGCGCAGCGGCCCGAGGAAGACCTCGCCCGTCGCGGCCAGCGCTCCCCCGACGACGACGAGCTCCGGGTTGAGCGACGTCGCCAGCCCGGCCACGACGCCGCCGACCACCGTACCGGCGTCGGCGACGATCTCCCGACAGCCCGGGTCGTCCTCGTTCGTCAGGCGCACGACGTCGGCGAGGGTGAGGTTCCCGTGGCTGCTGCGCAGCGGCTCGAGCAGCGCCCGGTCCCCCACGACCGTGTCCAGGCAGCCGCGGCTTCCGCACGAGCAGATGTTGCCGGCCGGGTCCACCTGCACGTGCCCGATCTCGCCCGCCGTGCCCGCGACGCCGCGGTGCACGCGGCCCGCCAGCACGATGCCCGCCCCCACGCCGTGCCCGGCGCGGACGTACAGCGCGTCGTGCACCTCGCGGGCGGCGCCGACCGTGCTCTCCGCCAGGGCGCCCAGGTTCGCGTCGTTGTCCACGAACACCGGCCGGGCCAGCCGCTTGGACAGCACCTGCGCCACCGGCACGCCGTCCCAGCCTCGCAGGATGCCGCGCACGGTGACCTGGCCGCTGGCGGCGTCGACCGGCGCCGGCAGCCCGAGCCCGATGCCGAGCACCTCGTCGAGCTCCGAGCCGACGCGCTCCAGCAGGTCGACGACGAGCAGGGCGGCGCGGTCGAGGCTGGTGTCGGCGCGGTGCTCCGCCGGCAGCGGCAGCACCTGCTCGGCGAGGATCTCGTGCGACACGTCCGCGATGGCCACCGTGAGGTGCCGCGTGCCCACCAGCACGCCCGCCACGAGCCCTACCCGGTGGGCGAGGGTGACGAGCTGCGCGCGCCGGCCCGAGCGGATCGTGTTGCGCACCTCGACCAGCTCGGCGGCGACGAGCTCCTTGACGATGGTCGACACGGTGGCGGGCGAGAGCCCGGTGGCCCCGGTGAGCTCCACCTGGGTCAGCCCACCGTGCCGCTTCACCGCGTCGACGACGCGCGCGCGGTTCGCCTCGCGCAGCGACGACTGCGATCCCACCATCGGCAGCCGTCCTCTCACGCCGGGGAGTCTATGGTGCGACGACGCGCGGGGCGGCGGTCGTCCGCCGCCCCGCGCGTCGGCGCGGGATGGTCCGGCCCCGGCCGGACCCCCGGGTCAGCGCAGCACCGAGGCGCGACGCTTGTTGTAGATGTCGAACGCGACCGCGAGCAGCAGCACCAGGCCCTTGACGACCTGCTGCATCGACTGCGGCACGCCCATCAGCTGCATGCCGTTGGACATGACGGCCATGATCAGACCACCGATCATGGCGCCGCCCACGCGGCCGACGCCGCCGGTGGTCGACGCGCCACCGATGAAGCACGCGGCGATCGCGTCGAGCTCGAACATGTTGCCCGCGCCCGGCTGGGCGCCGTTCATGCGCGAGGAGTAGACCACGCCGGCCACCGAGGCCAGGACGCCCATGTTCACGAAGATCCAGAAGTTGACCTTGCGGACCTTCACGCCGGACAGCTCGGCCGCGTGCCGGTTGCCGCCCACGGCGTAGACGTGCCGGCCGAAGACCGACTTCTGCGTGACCAGCGTGTACGCGATGATCAGCACCGCGAGGATGATGAGCACGATCGGCAGGCCGCGCGAGATGGACAGCTGGTACCCGAACCACATCACCACGACGGCGACCGCGACGAGCTTGACCACGAACAGCGGCATCGACTCGACCGTCTGCTGGTAGGCGATCTTGCCCTGGCGCGTGCGCCACTGGCTGACGCCGAAGCCGACCACGGCGATGCCGAAGATGACGAGCGTGAAGACGTCGAACCCGTTGCCGCCGAGCAGCCCGTTGAGGAACCCGTTGGCGATGTCGTAGTAGGTGCCGCCGAACGGCGAGAGCGACTTGTTGTCCAGCACGAGGAACGTCAGGCCGCGGAACAGGAGCATGCCGGCCAGGGTCACGATGAAGCCGGGGATCCCGACGTACGCGACCCAGAAGCCCTGCCAGATGCCGACGAGGAGGCCGACGAAGAGCGCGGCCAGCACGCCGACGTACCAGGGCAGGCCCTGCCGGACGACGACGACGGCGCTCACGGCGCCGGTGAGGGCGACGACCGAGCCGACGGACAGGTCGATCTGCCCGGCCACGATGATCATCACCATCCCGATCGCGAGGATCAGGATGTACGAGTACTGCAGGACGATGTTCGTGAGGTTCGTCGGCGAGAGGAAGTTCGGGTTCAGCGCGGCGAAGAGCACGACGATCGCCAGGAAGGCGATGACGATGCCGCTCTGGCGCATGTTCCGGGTCAGGATGTCCCGGACCGAGTCGATGGCGTTCATGAGGCGATTTCCTTCGTGGGCAGGGGCTGGTCGCGCTCGATCGTCATGAGCTCCATGAGGCGCTCCTGCGTCGCCTCGGCGACGGGGAGCTCACCGGTGATCCGACCGAAGGCGAGGGTGTACACGCGGTCGCAGATGCCGAGCAGCTCGGGAAGCTCGGAGGAGATGACGACGACCGCCTTCCCCGCCGCGACCATCTTGTTGATGATCGTGTAGATCTCGAACTTGGCGCCGACGTCGATCCCGCGGGTCGGCTCGTCGAGGATGAGCACGTCGGGGTCGGTGTACAGCCACTTGGACAGCACGACCTTCTGCTGGTTGCCGCCGGAGAGCTTGCCGACGTCGACCAGGACGTTGGGCGTCTTGATGTTGAGGGAGCCGCGGTAGTCCTCGGCGACCCGGAGCTCCTCGTTGCCGTTGACCCAGCCGCGCGGGGCGAGCTTGGGCAGGCCCGCCGCGGAGATGTTGTGCCGGATGTCGTCGATGAGGTTGAGGCCGTAGTGCTTGCGGTCCTCGGTCGCGTACGCCAGGTTGTGCCCGATCGCCTCGGACACGTTGCGGACCTGGATCGGCTTGCCGTCCTTGTAGATCTCGCCGCGGATGTTGCGGCCGTAGGTGCGGCCGAAGATGCTCATCGCGAGCTCGGTGCGCCCGGCTCCCATGAGGCCGGCGATCCCGACGACCTCGCCGGCGCGCACGTTGAACGACGCGTCGATGATGATCTGCCGGCCGATCTGCGTGGGGTGGTCGACGTTCCAGTGCTCCACGCGCAGCACCTCGTCGCCGACGACGGACGCGCGCTCGGGGTAGCGGTGCTCGAGGTCGCGGCCCACCATGCCGCGGATGATGCGGTCCTGGGTGGAGCCCGGCTCGGACATGTCGATGGTCTCGATGGTCCGGCCGTCGCGGATGATCGTCGTGCGGTCGGCGATCTCCTCGATCTCATTGAGCTTGTGGGAGATGATGATCGACGTGATGCCGTGCGCCTTGAGCTGGCGCAGCAGCTCGAGCAGGTGCTCGGAGTCGTCGTCGTTGAGCGCAGCGGTCGGCTCGTCGAGGATCAGCAGCTTGACCTCCTTCGAGAGCGCCTTGGCGATCTCGATGAGCTGCTGCTTGCCGACGCCGAGCTGACCGACGGGCGTCGTCGGGTTCTCGTCCAGGCCGACGCGCTCGAGCAGGGCGTGGGCCTTCCGGTTCGCCGCGTTCCAGTCGATCATCCCGAACCGGTTCCGGGTCTCGTTGCCCAGGAAGATGTTCTCGGCGACCGACAGGTACGGCACCAGGGCGAGCTCCTGGTGGATGATGACGACGCCGCGGTCCTCCGAGTCGTTGATCGACCCGAACTCCGCAGGCGTGCCGTCCAGGATGATCTCGCCGTCGTAGGTGCCGTGCGGGTAGACGCCCGACAGCACCTTCATGAGCGTGGACTTCCCCGCGCCGTTCTCGCCGCAGATGGCGTGGATCTCGCCCTGCTCGACGGTCAGCGTGACGTCGGACAGCGCCTTGACGCCGGGGAACTCCTTGGTGATGGAGCGCATCTCCAGGATCGTGCTCATCTGCGCCCTCGTCCCTCCTTCGGTGGGGTGCGCCGCCGTCGGACACGTCCGCGGCGGCCCCGGGGGCGGGCCCGCCCGTCGTCCGCCCCCGAGCGGGAGCGGCGACGGACGGGCCCGTCCGTGCGGGTCATGACCTGCGGATCAGTCGTCCGCCTGACCGGCCTTGACCTCGTCGGCGGTGTAGTAGCCGGCGTCGATCAGCACGGGCTGGATGTCGTCCTTGAACACCGTCTGGACCTCGAGCAGGTACGACGGCACGACCTTCACGCCGTTGTCGTACGTCTTGGTGTCGTTCGCCTCGGGGTCGTTGCCCTCCACGAAGGACTGCGTGGCCTTGACGGCCTGCTCGGCGAGGAGGCGCGTGTCCTTGAAGATCGTCGAGGACTGGACGCCGTCGTCGATGAGCTTGATGTTCGCGATCTCGGCGTCCTGACCGGTGACGACCGGCAGGCCCTTCTCGAGGGTCGGCCCCATGCCCGCGCTCTGGAGCGCGTTGATGATGCCGCGGGAGAGCACGTCGGCCGGCGCGAGCACGCCGTCCAGCTTCTCGCCGCCCTGGTACGTGGAGGTGAGCAGGTCCTCCATGCGCTTCTGGGCCGTCTCGAGCTCCCAGCGCTGCGTCGTGACCTGGCCGAAGTCGGTCTGGCCGGACGGGACGACGATCGTGCCGTCGTCGATGAGCGGCTGCAGCACCGACATCGCGCCGTCGAAGAAGAACCCGGCGTTGTTGTCGTCCGGCGAGCCGGCGAAGAGCTCGATGTTGTACGGGCCCTTCTCGCCGGTCTCCTTGCCGTCGGCGTCGAGGTAGCCCAGGCCGCGGAGCAGGGCGTTGGCCTGCGCCACGCCGACCGCCTCGTTGTCGAACGTCGTGTAGAAGTCGACGTTCTCGCTGTCGCGGATCAGGCGGTCGTACGCGATGACCGGGATGTTCGCCGCGGCGGCCGCGTCGAGCTGGCTGGTCAGCGCGGTGCCGTCGATCGAGGCGATGACGAGGACGTCGACGCCCTCGGTGATCATCGAGTCGATCTGCTGCGTCTGGGTCGGGATGTCGTCGTTGGCGAACTGCAGGTCCACGGAGTAGCCGAGGTCCTCCAGGCCCTTCTTGACGTTGTTGCCGTCCTGGATCCAACGCTCGTAGGTCTGCGTCGGCATCGCGACGCCGATCTTCACGTCGTCGTCGCCGTTGCCCGCGGCGCCGTCCGCACCGCCGCCACCGCCGGCCCCGGAGCCGCCGCACGCGGCGAGTCCCAGCGTCAGCGCCGCACCGGCGGCCACCGCGCCCATCGTCTTGGCGAGTCGCATCCTCGCGCTCCTTCTCGTCGTCGAGTGTCCCCCGGCAGCGACCGTCGCCGCCGGCGCCCGGACGCCGAGGTTCCCCCGGACGACCGAGCCGGTCCGCGGTACAGACTGCTGCGTTCGAGTTCCGAAGTCAAAGCCTCAGCGGGTGGAAACCGATAACGATCGCGTCACGGCCCGCCGGCAGGGCCTTGACGGCACGGCGAGGGCCGCGGGACGGCGTTCCGTCCCGCGGCCCTCCGGACTGCGGCCCCTCGGCGGTCTGTTCGTACGTCGAACACAACCGCGAGGGCTTGGTGGTGCTCAGCGCTGCGGGTCCTCCAGCACCGCCACGGTCCGGGCGGGCACGGTGACCGTGCCCGTGCGCGCGTCCCACCGGGTCCGCTTGACGACCGCGTCGCTGCCCGAGCGCTGCACGCCCGAGAGCCGGAAGTCCCGGCCGCGCAGCCCGGCCAGCTCGAGCGTCACGGGCTCCGGCGACGCGTTGAACACCGTCAGCAGCCCGTCCAGGCGACGGTCGGCGTCACGGCCGACGGTGTCGTCCACCACCATGGCGACGACGCCGGGCCGCGCGTCCGGCCCCGCCCCCGGGAACGACACCTTCTGCTCGATCGCCGCGGCGCTGCCGAGGCGGAACAGCCGCGTCGAGGACCTCAGCTCGAGCAGCTCGCGCGCCGCGTCGGAGGCCGTCGCGATGTCCGACGGCGCGGGCTTGAGCGCCGGGTCCGCCAGGAGCGGCGCCATCACCGGCCACGCGTCCTCGTTGTCCGCCGCCGGCGGCAGGCCGCGGCCGAAGCCGTTGTCCTGCCCGGACCAGTCGATCGCGTTGAACCAGTCGCCCGAGTCGTAGGAGTTCCGGTCCAGCGACTTCGAGCGCAGGAGGTCCGTGCCCGCGTGCCAGAACGACGGGGTCTGGGCCAGCGCCGTCGTCGCGAGCGACACGGTGTTCATCCGGACCCGGTCCGTCATGGCGGTGTCCTGCGGCAGCTTGAGCGTCAGCAGGTCGAAGAGCGTCTCGTTGTCGTGCGCGTCGACGTACGTGACGACCTCCTCCGGCGAGTCCGCGTACCCCGCGGGCGCGCCGCGGTAGTCGAGGTCCTCCCCCCGCGTCGTCTCGCCGGCACCGTCGTCCGACGCCCGGAACGCGAAGTCCCGCAGGTTGCCCGCCAGCCCGAGGCGCACCAGGTCGGTCTGGTGGCCCAGGTCGACGCGCTCGTCGTCGGAGCCGTCGTTGACGCTGCCGGCGTCGCCCTCGCTGGCCTCGCGGCCGTTCGGGTCGGTGAACAGCCCCGTGCCGAAGCCCTGCGTGAACCGCGACGCGGCGTCCACCGGCGACCCGCCGTGCACGGCGTCGCGCAGCCGGTCGCTGAACGTGCCGATGCCCGTGCCGCCGAGCTGCCCCTGCGTGGCCTGCGTGAACAGGGCGTTGTCCGCCACCTCGCCGAAGTTCCAGCCCTCGCCGTACAGGTAGACGGCGGACCCGTCGACGCCGTCCTCGCGGACGGTCAGGGCGTCGAGCGCCTCGCGCACGGCCAGCATGTTCTCCTTCGAGTGGTGGCCCATGAGGTCGAAGCGGAAGCCGTCCACCCTGTAGTCGCGGGCCCACGTGACCACCGAGTCGACCATGAGCTTGCCCGCCATCGCGTGCTCGGTGGCGACGTTCTGGCAGCAGGTGCTGGTCTCCACGGCGCCCGTCGTCGGGTTCAGCCGCTGGTAGTAGCCCGGCACGACCCGGTCGAGGACGCTCTTCGCGTCCTGCCCGCTCGCCGCGGTGTGGTTGAACACCTGGTCGAGCACCACCTGCAGGCCCGCGTCGTGCAGCGAGCCCACCATCGTGCGGAACTCGGCCACGCGCGCGCCCCCCTCGGCGTCGACGGCGTACGAGCCCTCGGGGACCGAGAAGTGGAACGGGTCGTAGCCCCAGTTGAAGCCGTCGCTCGCCGCGACCTCGGCGACCGTCGCCTGCTGCTCCTCGCCGTCGGGCGCGAACCCGGAGAGGTCGGGCGTGGTCGTCTGGTCCGCGCGCTCCTCGGGGATCGTCGCGATGTCGAACGTCGGCAGCAGGTGCACCGTCGTCATGCCCGCGTCGGCCAGCTCGCGCAGGTGCGTCATGCCGTCCGAGCGCCGCTGCGCGAACGCGAGGTACGTGCCGCGCTCCTTCGCCGGCACGCTCTCGTCGGAGATCGAGAAGTCGCGCACGTGCAGCTCGTAGATCGTCTGGTCCACGGCCCGCTCGACGACGGGCTGCGGCGTGGTGCGCCAGACCTTCGGCTGCCAGCGCCTGTCGTCCAGGCCGACGACGACCGAGTGCGTCGAGTCGAGCGTGAGGCCGACCGAGTACGGGTCGGTGACGACGTTCGTCTCGACCTTCCCCGTGCCCGGCACGTAGACCGTCACCGCGTACCGGTAGCGGGCGCCGTCCCAGGCGAGCCGCTTCGCCGCCCGCTTGCCGTCGAGCGTCCACGAGCCGTCACGCTCGCGCACCGCGTCGAAGCGCTCGGGGTCCTCGCCCAGGTCGCGGCCGGCGGGCCAGACGAGCAGGTCGACGTCCTGCGCCGTCGGCGCCCAGAGCGCGAACGAGGCCCACTTGCCGCTCGGGTGCCGCTGGGCGCCGAACGTACGCTTCGATGCCGGGTCGCTGTACAGGTCGTCGAGGACGCCGGGCACCTGCACGCCCGTCGCCGCGGACAGCCCCTCGCCCGAGGCCCGGGTGACCAGCAGCTGGCCGGTCAGCAGCTCCTCGACCGCCGCGCGGCCCAGCGGTTTCCCGTCGTCGCCCACCGGCGCGAGGGCCGTGTGGCCCGCGAGCGCCGGGAAGTCGCGCGCGACGTCGTCGGGCACGTCCCCCGCGGGGACCAGGTCGTGGGACGCGGCGCCCTCCGGCAGGTCGCCGCCGTCCGGCCCCCGCACCTCGCCGTCCGCGACCGCCAGGCCGCCGTCGGGCGCGGTCCACAGGGTCCAGTCGTCGCCGGCGCCGAGGTCGCCCGGGGCGAGCACGAGCCCCTCACGCACCCAGTGCGCGGCCTGCTGCCCGGCGCCGGGCAGCGGGGGGTTCTCCACGCCGATCGTCAGGACGTGCGACGCGAGGTCGTACGAGAACGCCACCGTCTCGCCCTCGCCCACGCTGAAGGAGTAATTGGCGCCGTCGGGCTTGCCGCCCACGCCGTAGTTCTCGGCCCAGCTCAGCCCGTGCGCCACCTTCGCCTCGTACGCGCCGGCGGCCAGGTCGTCGGTGGTCCAGGTGTACGTGCCGTCGCCGTCCGGGTCCTTGAGCCACGACGCGAGGCAGTCGGGCGCCCAGGACGAGGTGCAGCCCACCTGGTCCTGGAACGACCCGGCCAGCGTGACGACCGGGCCCTGCGCGGTGGACGAGAAGTCGTGGCTCACCGGGTCCCAGTAGAACGTGACCTCGCCGCCGTCGTGCGAGTACGTGGCGTTGCCGCCGTCGCGCACTCCCCCGACGCCGTAGTTGACGTCCCACGAGCCGTTCACGGCGACCTTGTACTCGTAGTCGCCGGCGGGCAGGTCGAAGGTGCCCTCCCAGACGCCGTCCGGGCGCTCGGTGAGGCGCGCGCCCTCGCAGTCCGGGGTCCAGTCGCCGGCGCAGCCCATCTCGCTGTTGTGGCTGCCGGGCACGGTCACCAGGTCGATCTCGGGCTCGGGCTCCTCGTCGCCGACCACGCCGGACACGTCGACGCCGACGGAGGCGAAGGTCGAGGCGGCCGCGCGGTCGCCGTCGGCGTCCTGCGTCACGGCGCGGTACTCGACGAGCGTGCCCTCGGCCAGGCCCTTCGCGTCATGGAAGACGCGCGGCGTCGTGTCCTCGGCCGTGCCGAGCGGGTGCCAGTCGGACGTGCCGACCTCGCGCCACGCGAAGGACGTCTCCGCCCACGCGTCGTCGTCGACGTCGGCCGCCACCGCCGCGGTGCCGCTGACCGCCGCGCCCGCCGCCGGGACGGCGACGTCCAGCGTGCCGTCGGAGTCCGCCCCCACCGTGCGGTCGGCGCGCAGCACCAGGGCCGACGTCGCGGGCACCTGCACCGTGACCTCGCCGGCGTCGTCCGCGGTCACCGGCTCCCCGTCGCCGTACAGCACCTCGTACGACGCGCCCGGGGTGAGGGTGGTGAGGGTCGCGCTCTTCGTCTGCGCCGCGTTGTTGACGGCGACCAGGTGCTCGACCTTCTCCGCGCGGTCCACGCGGCTGAACGCGTAGATCCCGGCGCCGTTCTCCGCGTACCGCTCGACCTGCGCGCCGGTCGCGAGCGCCGGGTGCGCCTCGCGCAGCGCCGCCAGCTCGGCGATGCGGGAGTACAGCGGGGCGTCGGTGGCGTAGCGGTCCACGCGGCCCGCCTGCTCGCCGGTGACGAGCGGCTGGTCGGCGTACTCGTCCACCTGCGTGGCGAAGAGGGTCTGCCGGGCGTCCTTGTCGCCGCCGGTGCCGGCGAAGCCCTGCTCGTCGCCGTAGTACACGACCGGCTGGCCGCGCGTGAGGTACATGAGGTCGTGCGCCAGCTCGTCACGCGCCAGCGGCTCGTCGGTGCCGGCGAGCATGTAGCCGACGCGACCCATGTCGTGGTTGCCGAGGAACGTCGGCAGCGCGGACGCGGACTTCGTCGGCGTCGTGTACCGGTCGTCGCTCGCGAACAGGCTCGCCAGGCCGCGGGCGCTGTTGCCGCTCGCGTAGCTGGTCGCGGCCGCCTGGAAGGAGAAGTCGAGCACCGAGCTCATGTCGGTGTCGCGCACGTACGGCGACGTCTTGGCGGCGTCGGCGTCGTACACCTCGCCGAACATGAAGAAGTCGTCCTTGCCCTGCGCGTGGGCGTGGTCCATGACCTCGGCCGACCACGTCTCCCAGAACTCCGGGTTCACGTGCTTGACCGTGTCGATGCGGAACCCGTCGATGCCGAGGTCGATCCAGTCGGAGTACACGTCGACGAAGCCCTGCACGACGCGCGGGTCCTCCGTCATGAGGTCGTCCAGGCCGTCGAAGTCGCCGTACGTGACCGACTCCCCCGTCCACGTCGAGTTGCCCCGGTTGTGGTACAGCGTCGGGTCGTTGAGCCAGGCCGGGACCTTGGCGTCGGCGTCCTCGGGCGCGATCACCGGCGTGTACGGGAACGACGTCGCGGCGTCGAGCTCGGGGAAGTCGTCCGAGCCCGCGACGTCGCCCGGGTCGAAGGCGTTCCCGGCGGCGTCGGTGTACGGCGACGTCGCCTGGTCGACGTACCCGTACTCCCCCTCGGCGTAGTCGATGACGTCGGCCGTGTGGTTGGTGATGATGTCGAAGTAGACCTTGATGCCCTTGGCGTGGGCCTCGTCGATCAGCGCGCGCAGCTCGTCGTTGGTGCCCAGGTGCGGGTCGATCCGCGTGAAGTCCGTGATCCAGTAGCCGTGGTAGCCCGCGCTGGCGTCGTCGCCCGTGCCCTGCACCGGGCGGTTGAGGAACGACGGCGTCAGCCAGATCGCGGTGGTGCCCAGGCCCTCGATGTAGTCGAGCCTCTCGCGCAGGCCGGCGATGTCCCCGCCCTGGTAGAAGCCCTTGTCCGTCGGGTCGAAGCCGTGGTCCAGGCGGTCGCCGTCGATACCGCCGGTGTCGTTCGAGTCGTCGCCGTTCGCGAAGCGGTCGGTCATGACGAAGTAGAACCGCTCGTCCGAGCCCGCCTGCCGCACCGGCGGCACCACCAGGTCGGCGTCCGTCGCGTCGTCGTAGGCGCCGGCCAGCGTGAGCGGCGTGAGCGCGACGCGGTGCGTCGTGTCGTCGTAGGTGACCCGCACGCGCGCGTCACCGCCGAGCACCAGGGGGGCGTTCTCGTCGGTGCCCTCGCGCCCGTAGGACTCGTCCCAGGCGCCGTCGAGCGCGACCTTGTACTCGTACGTCCCGGCCGGCAGGTCGACGTCGGCGCTGAAGGTGCCGTCGCCGGCCGGCGTGAGGGTGGTGGCGGCACAGGTCGGGTCCCAGTCCTCGGCGCAGCCGAGCTCCGTCTGGAGGCTCCCGACCAGGGTGGCGGTGCGGTCCGCGGCGCCCGCCGCGGGCGCCGTCGTGAGGGCGAGCCCGCCGAGGCCGGCGGACAGCGCGGGGACGGTGAGCGCGACGGCGGTCAGCGAGGCGGCCGCGCGGCGAGTCGGGCGCCTTCGGGGGGCGCGGGCCTGGGCAGCACGAGGCATGGAGGACTCCTTCGTCGTCCGGGCGCGCGGAGGTCGCGACCCGCCGCGACTGTACCGTTGCAGCAACCTTGCAGCAACAGGTCCGCGAAACACCGTGGGCGCCCGTGCGGCGCTATTCCCCGGGGAAATAGCGCCGCACGAGCGCCCACGACCGAACGACGGTCAGCCCGCCAGGTGCCCCCAGCGCGGCGCGAGCTCGTGCCACGGGCCGACATCGGCGATCTCGCCGTCGGCGAGCACGACGACGCGGTCCGCGCGCGACAGGGCCGCGCGCTTCGACGTCGCGCCGACGACGGTGGTGCCGCGCTCGCGCAGCGACGCCCACAGCTCGATCTCCGTGGTGGCGTCCAGCGCGCTGGAGACGTCGTCGGCCAGCAGCAGCTCGGCGTCCGTCGCCAGCGCGCGGGCGAGCGCCAGTCGCTGCACCTGCCCGCCGGACAGCCGCACCCCGCGGTGGCCGACGAGCGCATCCGGCCCGCCCGCCTCGTCCACGTCCTGCCCCAGGCGCGCGGAGGCGACCGGGCCGTCGACGTCGCGCTCGTGGTCCAGGCGCACGTTCTCGCTGAACGTGCCGGACAGCACGCGCGGCACCTGCGCGACGTGCGCGACCTGGCCCGGGCGCAGGAACGCCTGGGCGTCCTCGACGTCCCGCTCGTTCCAGCGGATCCGGCCGGTGTGCTCCATGAGGCCGCTCAGCGCGGACAGCAGGCTCGACTTCCCCGAGCCGACCTGGCCGAGCAGCAGCACGAGCTCGCCGCGCCGCACCTCCAGGTCCACCCCCGACACCCCGATGGTGCCGTCGTCGTGCACCGCGGTCACGCCCTCGAGCCGCAGCCGCTCCAGCGCCTCGCGCGGGCCCGCGGCCGGCCGGGGCGCGTCACCGGTGAGCAGGTCGACGCCCGCGGGCAGGTCCATGAGGTCGGCCCCCGCGGCGAACCGGCCGGTGGCCCGCTGCCACGACCGCGTGCCGGGCGCCTCCGTCACGACCGCCCCCGCCACGACGCCGAACCAGCCGAACCCGTTCACGGCGTTCGCGACGAGCAGCGCGGTCGCCAGCCCCCACGTGCCGGTGAGCAGGCCCGCCCAGGCCGCGACGACACCGAGCTGCACCATGATCATCGGCACGCCGTCGAGAGCGGCCTGGATCCGGTGCTCGAAGATCGCGGCCCGGACGCGGCCGCCGTCCACCTCGCGCAGGTGCGCGTGCACCTGCGGCGTCCGCGCGGCGAGCTTCACCGTGCGCGCGGAGTCGAGCGCGGAGACGAGGGCCCGGCCGAACCGGGCGCGCGCGGCGGACGACCGGGTGGCCGAGCGGCCCGCGATCGGCCGACCGATCGCCGACGCGGCCGCCGAGACCACCATGACGGCCAGCAGCACGCCGCCGGCCAGCCACGACCCGCTGAGCAGCGCCGTCACGCCGGCGATGACCAGGCCGTTGACGAAGTCGACCCAGCGGTCCGCGTAGCGCACGAACCGGTCGGAGTCCATGGCGCGGGCCACGACCTCGCCGGGCGGGGTGGCGCGCAGGCGCTCCTGGCGCGTCTGCCCCACCATCACCGCCATCCGGACGCGCAGGAGCACCTCCACCCACCACCGCGGGTAGACGTACAGCGCCCACGCGAGCGCCAGCGGCGCGACGACGAGGAGCACGGCGAACGCGACCATGAGCACGGTGGGGAAGCCGGCGTCGAGCCCCTCGACCGCCCGCCCCCACAGGAACCCGGTCAGCGCGCCCTGCGCGGAGACGAGGCTCGCCACGAGGAAGAGCGCCGCGCCGACCACGCCCCACGCGGGGCGCACGAACAGCGCGTGCAGGACGCCGCGCGCCAGGCTCGGGCCCTCGCCCGGGTCGGCGAGGTCCGGCGCCTCGCCGCGGCGGCGCCTGCCGCCCACGTCGTGCGACGCCGCCGGCGCGGCGCTCACGGTGCCCGACGGCGCGCTCGACGGCGTCGACCGGTGACCGGTGAGCGCCGACGCGACCTCCTCGGCGGCACCGGCGCTCGCGACGGGTGCGTCCGCGGCGTCGCTCGCCAGGAGCAGGTCGCGGTACGGGCCGTCCTCGCGGGCGAGCCGCGCCCGGGGGCCCTGCTGCACGACCCGGCCGTGGTCGAGCGCGGCGAGCAGGTCCGCCCGCTCGATGGTCGTGAGCCGGTGCGCGACCAGCACGCCCGTGCGCCCGGCGAGCAGCCGCTCGGACGCCGCGACCACGCGGGCCTCGGTGAGCGGGTCCATGCGCGCCGTCGCCTCGTCGAGCACCACCACCTGGACGTCGCGCACCAGCAGGCGCGCGAACGCGACGAGCTGCTCCTCCCCCGCGGACAGCGACGTGCCGCCCGGGCCGAGCAGCGTGTCGAGACCGTCGGGCAGGCCCGACACCCAGGCCTCCAGGCGCAGCTCGCGCACGGCCGCCTCGACGTCCTCGCGCGGGACGTCGGCGAACAGCGCGACGTTCTCGGCGAGCGTGCCGGCGAGGATCTCGGTGCGCTGCGTGACGACGCCCACCGCGGCGCGCAGCTTCTGCAGGTCGAGGTCGCGGACGTCGACGCCGCCGAGGAACACCGTGCCGGGCTCCGGCTCGACGGCGCGCGACAGCAGCGACGCGAGCGTCGACTTCCCGGAGCCGGTGCGCCCGACGAGCGCCACCGTCTGCCCCGCGGGGACGCGGAGGTTCACGCCCTGCAGCGCGAAGGTGCCCTCGGCGTACGAGAAGTGCAGGTCGCGCAGCTCGATGCCCACCGGGCCCTCGGGCAGGTCGCGCCCGCCGCTCGGCTCCGGCTCGACCGACAGCATCTGCCGGATGCGCGTGATGGCGCCCAGCCCCTCCTGGATGTCCGGCAGGTGGTGGATGAGGTTGTCCACCTGGCCCACGAACATCGAGGTGACGAGGAACAGCGTCACGAGGTCCTGGACGGCGAGAGTGCCGCCCGACGCGAGCGCAGCCCCGGCCACGGCGACGCCGGCGAGGAGCGCGGCGAGCACCAGGCCGGCCCGGCGCAGCATCTTCGACTCGACGACGACCACGTCGCGGAACTTGCGGTGCACGTCCGCCGAGCGCTGCGCCAGTCGGCGGATCGCGAACGGCTGGCCGAGGCTGGTGCGCAGGTCGTCGCGGGCGGCCACCGACTCCTCGAACGCGGCCGCGTGGTCGGTCCAGGCTGCCTCCTCGATCACCTTGCGGCGGGCGATCTCGCCCAGCATCGGGCGCACGAGGACGCCCGCGAGCGCGCCCAGCAGCGGGAACAGGATCCACGCCGGCCACCAGGTGACGCCGGCGACCACGTACATCGGCACGACGCCGACCACCGTGCGGCCCGCGCCCCACAGCTGGCGGCGCACGAGCGTGCCGACGGCGTGCGTGTCGTCGTCGACCCGGTCGAGCACCTCGCCCACGGCCTGCTCGGTGAGCGTGGCGAGCGGCTGGTGCAGCGCCGCGGTCAGCAGGTCGCCGCGCAGCCGCCCCTCGGCGCGGTCGACGACGCCCGCCCACACGACCTGCCCGGCCGTGTCGAACAGGGCGGCGCCGACCACGCAGAGCGCGAGCAGCGACAGCAGCGCCCCCGTCGGGTCCTCCGCGAGGCGGCCCGCGACGACGGTGCCGAGCGCGGCACCCACCGCCCCGAGGGTGAGCGCGACCAGCGCGACCGCCGCGACGGGCCCGCGCAGCCTCCGCCAGTCGAGGCGGCGGGACGGGTCCGTCGGCGTGGTCGTGGTGGAGGTGTGTTCCGCGCGCGCGGCAGGGGCGTCGATCATGGCCCGAGAAGCCTATGCGGCGCCCCCGACGCTCCGCCGCAGAATTTCCGTCAGATCAGGCCGAGCGCACGCACGGCATCCCGCTCCTCGGAGAGCTCCTGCACGCTGGCCGCGATCCGCTCGCGGGAGAAGTCGTCGATCTCGAGGCCCTCGACGACCTCCCACGCACCGCCCGACGACGTCACCGGGAACGACGAGACGAGGCCCTCCGGCACGCCGTACTGCCCGGTGGACCACAGGCCCGCGCTGGTCCAGTCGCCCTCGGGCGTGCCCAGCACCCAGTCGTGGACGTGGTCGATCGCCGCGTTCGCCGCGGACGCCGCCGACGACGCCCCGCGCGCGTCGATGATCGCGGCGCCGCGCTTGGCCACCGTCGGGATGAAGTCGTCCGCGAGCCAGAGCTTGTCCTCGTCCGCGTAGCGGGCGCCCGGCGTGCCCGCGACGTCGGCCCGGAACACGTCCGGGTACTGGCTCGCGGAGTGGTTGCCCCAGATCGTCACGCGGCGCACCTGCGAGACCGGCACGTCCGCCCGCTTCGCGAGCTGGGACAGCGCGCGGTTGTGGTCGAGGCGCGTCATCGCCGTGAAGCGGTCCTTCGGCACGTCGGGCGCGTTCGACGCCGCGATCAGCGCGTTCGTGTTGGCCGGGTTGCCCACGACCAGGACCCGCACGTCGTCGGCCGCGCCCGCGTTGATGGCCCGGCCCTGCGGCCCGAAGATGCCGCCGTTCGCCTCGAGCAGGTCCGCCCGCTCCATGCCCGGGCCGCGCGGCCGGGCCCCCACCAGCAGGGCGACGTTCGTGCCCGCGAAGCCCGCCGTCGGGTCGTCGTGGATGTCGATGCCGTCCAGCAGGGGGAAGGCGCAGTCGTCGAGCTCCATCGCGGTCCCCTCGGCTGCCTTCACCGCCTGCGGGATCTCCAGCAGCCGCAGCCGCACAGGCGTGTCGGGGCCGAGCATCGCGCCCGACGCGATCCGGAAGAGCAGCGCGTACCCGATCTGGCCCGCCGCCCCGGTGACGGTGACGTTCACTGGTGTGGTCATGCCCCTACTCTGACGCAGCCGGGCGCCGGGGTCGACCGCCACCCCGGCCCGGCCCTCGACGACGCCGCCGACCGGCGCGCCGACCGTCGTGGTGGAGCGCGACCTGGGACGACGCGCGGTAACGTGCCAGGAGCGCCACCGTCGGCCCGCGCTCAGCAACCGTTCAGACCACGGTGGAAGCATGCCCGCGCAGCCGGCCGTGAGGCCGGTCACGCACGACCGGCCCTCCCACCGCGGGGGGCACACCGAGACGCCCGTCTCCCGAGCAGAGAAGGACCCTCATGTCCCAGGACATCGCCGCCGAGGGCGGTACGGCCCCGGCCGACGTCGACACGGCGGCCGGCACCCCGCAGCACGGCCTGTTCGCCCGGCTCGCCGCCGAGGCCTTCGGCACGTTCGTGCTGGTGCTCGGCATCGTCGGCACCGCCACTTTCAACCTGTTCAACAACGGTCAGATCATCACCGTCGCGCTCGCGGGCGGGATCCTCGTCATGGGCGCCATCGCCGCGGTCGGCGGCGTCTCCGGCGGCCACTTCAACCCCGCCGTGACCTTCGGCCTGACGCTCGCCGGCCGTGCCGCGTGGCGGGACCTGGTGCCGTACTGGGCCGCCCAGCTCGTGGGCGGCACCGCGGCCGCGGCCGTGATGTTCTCGATCATCCCCGACTCGGTCCTGCCGTTCGCGCAGGTGACGACGAAGGCGGAGTTCTTCCAGCTCACCGCCAACGGCTTCGGCACGCACTCCCCGGCCGCGAACCTCACCGCGGCCGCGGCGCAGCAGGGCGGCTCCCCGGTCGAGTTCACGATGTGGGCCGCCGTCCTCGTCGAGGTGATCGTCACGGCGATCTTCGTCGGCGTGATCCTCGGCGTGACGAGCAAGCGCACGTCCGTCACCTTCGCCCCGGTGGTCATCGGGCTGACCCTCGGCGCGATGCTCATCGTCGCCTGGCCGGTCACCAACGCGTCGCTCAACCCGGCCCGCTCGTTCGCCTCCGCGGTGTTCGGCGGCGGCTGGACGTGGGGCCAGCTGTGGGTGTTCGTCGTCGCCCCGCTGGTGGGCGCGGCACTCGCCGCCCTGTTCGTCCGGGCGTTCCAGCCCGTGCCCGCCCTCGCGCTGACCGAGGTCGAGTACACGGCCGTGACGGTCGAGGAGCGGACCGTTCCCGAGCACGACGTCGTCGACGACGGCGCCCTTCCGACGGCGTCGGAGGTCGACGAGAACGAGGGCGAGTGGGACGGGCAGGACGTCGACGACGCCAAGCCCGGCACCGACGAGCCGAAGGGCGACGCGCCGCGCGCCTGACGCCCCGACGCACGAGGGCCGGTACCCGCGGGGTGCCGGCCCTCGTGCCGTCCGCGGAGGATCTCACCCGCGAGCCGGCGGAGACCCGAAGGGTGCGCACGGCCGGGATCGTGGCCGTCCGCGAGCCTCGCGGCTCGGCGGGCTGATCGGGGCGCTCAGCCCAGGCCGGGGGCGGTCAGGGCCAGCACGCCGATGACGACTGCGCCGCCCCAGCACAGGAAGACGTCGAAGCCCCGGCTCCGCACGACCAGGCCGACCGGCCCGGTGGCCGACGTGGCCCGCCACGTGCCGGCGACGGCGAGGGTCAGCGCGATGGTGCCGGTGCCGACGCGGGCCCCGACCAGCACGCCGAGCACGACGGCGAGCACGATGCCCGCGAGCACGGTGACGATGGCGCGCTCGGGGCCGGGCAGGGGGCGCGCCGGCTCCTCGCCCTTCGCCCCGACCGTGTGCCACGCGGGCGCGGGCTCGGCCCCTCCGGGGTCACGCGGAGGGTCGGGCAGCGCACGGGGATCCACGGCAGCCGAGCCTACCGTCGCGCGACCGGTGCGAGCGCCGGACCTCCACGCCCGCAGGGTTACGGTGAGGACCGTGCCCGAGCCGACCTCCGACGTCTCTCCCCGTCCTCCCCTCCGGTCCGTCGTCGTGGTGGGCGCCGGCCTCGCCGGCGCGCAGACCGTCGCCGCGCTGCGCACGCACGGCTTCGACGGGCGGATCACGCTGCTCGGCGCGGAGGGCGTGCCCCCGTACGACCGCCCGCCGCTCTCCAAGGAGCTGCTGACGCGGCCCGAGCCCGTGTGGCTGAGCGCGGACCTCGGCGTCGACGTCGAGGCGCTGGCCGACGACGTGCGACTCGCCGAGCCCGCCCTGTCGCTGGCCTCGGGGCCGGACGGCGTGGTCGTCACGACGTCACGGGACGAGGTCGCGGCCGACGCCGTCGTGCTCGCGGTGGGCTCCGTCCCGGTCGTCCCGCCGGGGTTCTCCGCGTCGTCGCTGCTGCACACGGCCGCCGACGCCGACCGCCTGCGGGCGGCCCTGCGCGCCGACGACGGGCTGCGCCTGGTGATCGTGGGCGCGGGCTGGATCGGCGCCGAGGTCGCGGGGGTCGCCGCGGGCGCCGGGGCGGACGTCACGGTGCTCGAGGCGGCCGACGCCCCGTTGTCGCGCCAGCTGGGCCCCGACGTCGGGGCGCTCCTCGCGGGCTGGTACCGGGCCGCCGGGGTGCGCCTGCGCACGGGCGCCGCGGTGGCGGCCGTGGAGGGCTCCGGCGTGGTCCTCGCCGACGGCGAGCACGTGCCGGCGGACCTCGTGCTCACCGCCGTGGGCGCGCGGCCGGCGTCGGGCTGGCTGGAGGGCACGCTGCCCCTGGACGCGCGCGGCGCGCTCCTCGTGGACGGCGACGGCCGCGTCCCCGGCCATCCCCGCGTCTGGGCGGTCGGCGACGTCGCGTCGCGCGCGCACCCCGTGTTCGGCACGGTGCCGGGCGGGCACTGGTCGGCCGCGCTGCACGACCCGGACCCCACCGTGCGCGCCATGCTCGGCGTCGAGCCGGCCGGCGCCGGGCACGCACCGTACGTCTTCTCGCAGCAGCTCGGGCACGACCTGGCGCTGCTGGGCCTGCCGGTCACCACCGGGCCCGACGCCTCCCCCGTGGTGCTGCGGGGCACCCCCGGCGAGGGCCCGTGGGCGGCGCTCTACCTGGACCCGGCGGAGAGCACGGGGCTCGACGACGCGCCCGACGGCGTCGCGACCGTCCGAGCCGTCCTCCTCGTCGACTCGCCGCGCGACGTCGGCGGCGTCCGGCGTCTCATGAGCCGCGGCGAGCCGCTCCGCCTGGACCTCGCGAGGGCCACCGACCCCGCCGTCCGGCTGAAGTCGGCCGTCGCCCCCTGACGCCGAACAGGCGGTCGACACCGTTCTGGGGCCCGAAGATGGCCCATCACGGTGTCAACCGCCTGTTCGGCACTCCTCAGTGCGCGAAGTGGCGCGTCCCGGTGAGGTACATCGTCACGCCGGCGGCCTGCGCGGCCTCGATCACCTCGGCGTCGCGGATGGACCCGCCGGGCTGGACGACTGCGCGGACGCCGGCGTCGAGCAGCACCTGAAGGCCGTCGGCGAAGGGGAAGAACGCGTCGGACGCGGCGACCGCGCCGCGCGCCCGCTCCGCCCCCTCGGCGAGCGTGTTCGCGCGCTCGACGGACAGGCGGCAGGAGTCGACGCGGTTGACCTGGCCCATGCCGATGCCGACGGCGGCACCGTCGGCGGCGAGCAGGATCGCGTTGGACTTGGCGGCGCGGACGGCCTTCCACGCGAACGCGAGGTCGGCGAGCGTGGCCTCGTCGGCGGCCTCGCCGGCGGCGAGCGTCCACGACGCGGGGTCGTCGCCCTCGGCCTGGAACCGGTCGACCTCCTGGACGAGCATGCCGCCGGAGATCGGGCGGTTCTCGGCGACGGCCTGCGGCGGGGTGTCGACGACGAGCAGGCGCACGTTCTTCTTCTTCTGCAGGATCTCGAGCGCCTCGGGCTCGAATCCCGGAGCGACGACGACCTCGGTGAAGATCGGCGCGATCCCCTCGGCCGCGGCCTTCGTCACGACCCGGTTGGCCGCGATGACGCCGCCGTAGGCCGACACCGGGTCGGTGGCGTGCGCGCGGGCGTGGGCCTGCGCGATGTCGTCGCCGACGGCGATGCCGCACGGGTTGGCGTGCTTGATGACCGCCACCGCGGGGCCCTCGTGGTCGTGCGCGGCGCGCCAGGCGGCGTCGGCGTCCACGTAGTTGTTGTAGCTCATCGCCTTGCCGTGCAGCTGCGTCGCCTGGGCGAGGCCGCTGCCGCCGTCGGTCCGCGTGTACAGCGCCGCCTTCTGGTGCGGGTTCTCGCCGTAGCGGAGCACCGCGGCGCGCTCGAACGCCGCGCCTGCGACGTCGGGCATGTGCGATTCGAGGGCGGTCTCGTCGGGCGCGTAGTCGCTGGCGAACCAGGAGGCCACGGCGACGTCGTACTGCGCGGTGTGCGCGAACGCGGCGGCCGCGAGGCGCTTGCGCTGCGCGAAGCTGAAGCCGCCGCCCTGGACCGCGGAGACGACGTCGTCGTAGCGCGCCGGGTCGACGACGACGGCGACGCTCGGATGGTTCTTCGCCGCGGCACGGACCATCGACGGCCCCCCGATGTCGATCTGCTCGACGACCTCGTCCGGGCCGGCGCCGGACGCGACCGTCGCCGCGAAGGGGTACAGGTTCACCACGACGAGCTCGAACGTCTCGATGCCGAGGTCGGCGAGCTGGGCGAGGTGGTCGGCCTTGCGGGTGTCGGCCAGGATCCCGGCGTGCACGCGCGGGTGCAGCGTCTTGACGCGACCCTCGAGGCACTCGGGGAAGCCCGTGAGCTCCTCGACGCGCGTGACGGGGACGCCGGCGTCGGCGATCCTCGTGGCGGTGGAGCCGGTGGAGACGAGCTCCACGCCCGCGGCGTGCAGGGCGGTGGCGAGCTCGGTCAGGCCGGTCTTGTCGTAGACGCTGAGCAGCGCGCGGCGCACGGGGCGCTGGGCGTCGTCGGCGAGCTGGACGTCGGGGGCCGTGACGTGGGAAGCGGAGTGTGCTCCGGACATGAGTGTGTTCTCCTCGGGCGGGTTCTCTCGCGGAAAGACCCTCGCACCCAGGCGGGCGGCGCGCATGGCGGGACGTGTCGGCCGCTCCCCGGTGGTGACCCACCCTCGCCAGTCACGGCCACGGCGAGTCTATCGAACGTCGCCGGGACCGGTCACGGCAGCGCGACGTCCATGCCGAGCAGACGCCAGGCCCGGGCCGCGGTGTCCGCCCGGTCCGCCGCAGGGCGCCGGGTGAGGGCGCCGGCCACGAGCTCGACGCCGAGCATGAGGTCCTCGACGGAGGTGCCGGCGGGCACCTGGCCGGCCGCGAGCGCCGCGTCGTGGTGCGCGGCGAGCACGGCGGCGACGCGGTCGCGCAGCTCGAGCATGCGCCCCGGCCGGTCCTCGACCAGCAGGTCGACCACCCCGACGGACTCGATGGCGTGCCGCGTCACGAGGCCGAGGAGCTCCGGCAGCGCGGCGCCCGCGGCCGACGCCGCCTCCAGCGTGTCCACGTTCTCCTCGACGACGGCCGCCACGAGGGAGACGCGGTCCGGGAAGTGCCGGTAGAGGCTGCCCTGCCCGACGCCGGCGCGTCGCGCGACCGAGCTGAGCGGCGCGGCCGTGCCGGACTCGGCGAAGACGGCGTGCGCGGCCTCCAGGAGCGCCGCGCGGTTGCGGGCCGCCGCCGCGGGACCGGGGTTGCTCCGGGTGGACGGGCGCGGGTTGCTCCGGGCGGTGGACACCGGAATAGACTAGCAACCGGACAGTGTTGTCCGGTTAGCACGACAGCAGCCCGTGAGGGACCAGCCAGCAAGGAGAGCACCATGGCCCTGTCCGCATCCTCGACCGTCGGCGAGTGGCTCGACCACCCCGTCGGAGGCCGCATCCTCGGCGCCGTCCTCGAGCAGGCCGGCGCGTCGGCCGAGGCGCTCGCCCCGGCGCGCAACCTCCCGCTCGAGCAGCTCGTGGCGCTGTCGAACGGGCAGTTCCCCGCCGAGATGGTCGACGGCCTCGTCGCCGCGTACCGCGAGCAGGCGCCCGGAGACACCGACGCCGACCCCGCCGGCGGCGGCTCCCCCGTCCCCGCGCCCTGGGCCGAGCAGGTCACGCCGGGTCGCTTCGCCGGCCAGACCGTCGTCGTCACGGGCGCGGCCTCGGGCATCGGCCGCGCCGTCGCGTCCCGCGTGGCGCGCGAGGGCGGTCGCGTCGTCGCCGTCGACCTGGCGAAGGAGAAGCTGGACGAGCTCGCGGCGTCCCTGGCCGGCGTCGCGCCGGGCGCCGAGGTCGTCACCGTCGCGGGCGACATCACGTCGGCCGAGTCGGTCGAGGAGGTCGTGCGCGCCGCCGGCGAGCGCGTCGACGCCCTCGCCAACGTCGCCGGGATCATGGACGACATGGGCGCCGTGCACGAGCTCACCGACGCGACCTGGGAGCGCGTGATGCGCGTGAACGTCGACGGCACGATGCGCCTCATGCGCGCCGTCCTGCCCGGGATGCTCGCCGCGGGCCGCGGCCGCATCGTCAACGTCGCCTCGGAGGCCGGGCTGCGCGGGTCCGCCGCGGGCGCCGCGTACACGGCGTCCAAGCACGCCGTCGTCGGGCTCACCAAGTCCTCCGCCGTGATGTACGCGGGCACGGGCGTGCAGGTGAACGCCGTCGCGCCCGGCGGCGTCGCCACCGGCATCCAGGTGCCCGCGCAGGCCGAGTTCGGGGGCGCGCGGCTGGGCCGGTTCATGGGCAACATCCCCGGCATCGCGACGGCGGAGCACCTCGCCGCGTCGATCACGTTCCTGCTGTCCACCGACGCGGTGAACCTCAACGGCGCGATCCTCGCCTCCGACGGCGGCTGGTCCGCCGTCTGACCCCGGCCCGCCAGGAGCCCGGCGAGCCGTCAGGGTGAACGCGGGGTGCATCCCGCGCCCACCCTGACGGCTCGGGATCACTCGGCGGGCATCGGGAGGGCGTCGTCGGCCCAGGTGTCGGGCGTGCCGACCCGCCACAGCGACCGCACGAGGGCCAGCCCGACGACGGTCGCGGCGAGCAGCGCCACCAGCGTCCACAGCACGACGCCGATGCCACCGGCCTCGAGAAGGGTGCCGCCGACCAGCGGGGCGAGCGGCATCGCCGCCACCCCGCTGAGCCCGAGCACGGACGCGAGACGACCCTGCATCCCGTCGGGGGTGATCGCGGCCGTGTAGCCCGCCATGGCCGAGTTCACCGCGGGGACCATGAGCATCCCGACCCCGACCAGCACCACGTACGCGACGTAGGTCTGGAGCAGGGCCATGCCCACGAAGGCGAGCACGACCGGGACGAGCGCCAGCACCGTCAGCACGCCGAGGCGCAGCCGCGCGACCAGCGCCGGGGCCGCGAGAGCGCCCAGCAGCATCGAGCCGGCGGCCACGGTCCCGACGACGCCGATGAGGACCGGGGGCGTGCCGGTGCGCGCGAGCTCGAGGTTGATCCCGACGAGCATCCCGTTGACGGCGACGTTCACCGCGACGAACAGGCCGAGGCTCGCCCGGAACAGCGGCACCGCCCACACGTACCCCAGCCCCTCGCGCAGCGCGGCGAGCGGCCGGGTCGCACGCGCCTGGGTCACGTCGTCGTTCAGCGGCGCGCGCACGAACCACGCGCACAGGGCCGTCGCGGCGTGCCCGACCACCGCGCCCACCAGCGGCAGCGCCGCCGCGACGCCGTAGAGCAGGCCACCGAGCGGGCCCCCGGCGATCCCCGCGACGGCGTCGCGACCCTGGGCCGTCGCGTAGGCGGTCGGCAGCTGGGCGGTCGGCACCACCGCCCGGAACGCGCCGCTGATCGCCGGGTCGAGGAAGGCCGCCGCGACGGCGGACCCGCACAGGACCGCCGCCAGGTGCCACGCCGTCAGGCCGCCGAGGGCCGCGGCGACGACCGCGGACGCCCACAGGACGGCGGCCACCGAGGCAGCGACGACGACCAGCCGACGACGGTCGGTCCGGTCCGCGACGACCCCCGCCGGCAGCGTGGCGAGGAGCGCCCCGGCCTGGCCCACCGCGGCGATCGTGCCCGCGGCAGCCGCCGAGCCGGTGAGCCCGAGCGCGAGCAGCGGCACGGCGAACCGGGCGACGCTGCCGCCGAGCGACTGCGTCGTGAGGCCGGACATCAGCAGGACGTACGGGCGGTTGCGGCGCAGCGGCACCGGGGCCTCGGCGGCGCCGGCCGCGGTTCCGACATGGGGCGTCTCGCTCACGGGAAGCGGCTCCGCGGCCGCCGTGGTCTGCGTCATGGGCACGACCGTAATCCCGCACCATCTATTGCGCAATAGCTGTTGCGCACTGATTCCTGCGGGATCTTGCTAGGCTCGGGCGCGTGCAGGAGACGATGGAGATCACCGAGCCGGAGGCGCTCCGCGCTCTCGCCCACCCCGTGCGGCAGCGGATCCTCATGCAGCTCTCGGTGCTCGAGCACGCCCGCGCCGCCGACCTCGCCGAGGCGATCGGGCAGCCCGCCAACTCGGTGAGCTTCCACCTCCGCGTGCTCGCCAAGGCCGGGATGATCGTCGAGGCGCCCGAGCACGCGCGCGACAAGCGCGACCGGGTCTGGACCAACGTGGCGCAGAGCTACCGCGTGAAGTCGGACTCCCCTGGCGCCGGGGAGGCCATCGTCCGCCCCGCGCTGCAGTGGACCGCCGACGTCTTCGCGCACCACGACGGCGACGACGACGACGCCAAGCGGCAGTTCATGCTCCTGACCATGCTGCTCACCAAGGAGCAGGCCGACCAGATGGCGCTCGAGGTCGCCGAGCTGCTGAGCCGCTGGGCCGACCGGAGCCACCAGGACGCCCGCGACGAGCCCGCCGTCGCCCGGGAGGTCTACCAGGTGCTGAGCGCCTTCGGCCCGCGCGACGACGTCAGCGGCGACACCGCCCGCGAGCCGACCGTCTGACGTCCCCGCGGTCGACGGCCGTGGTCAGCCGACGAGCGCGCGCCGCCCGTCGACGCGCAGCCCCTCGCGGGCGACGCGACCGACGGTCTCGACGAGCAGCGCACGCTCCGCGACCTTGATCCGCTCGTGCAGGGCGGACTCGTCGTCGCCGTCGAGCACGGGGACGACGGCCTGGGCGAGGATCGGCCCGGTGTCGACGCCGGCGTCGACGACGTGCACGGTGCAGCCGGTGACCTTCACGCCGTAGGCGAGGGCGTCCCGCACGCCGTGCGCGCCGGGGAACGACGGCAGCAGCGCGGGGTGGGTGTTGACGATCCGCCCCGCGAAACGCTCGACGAACGAGGGCGCGAGGATCCGCATGAACCCGGCGAGCACCACGTAGTCGGGCCGGAAGACGGCGACGGCCTCTGCCACGCCGACGTTCCACGCGGGGCGGTCGTCGAAGTCCTGCGGGGCGACGACGACGGACGCCACGCCGGCGTCGCGGGCCAGGTCGAGCGCCCCGGCACCGGGCTTGTCGGAGACGACGCCGACGACGCGGGCGCCGTAGGCCGGGTCGTCGTGGGCGGCGAGCAGCGCCGCGAGGTTGGAGCCGCCGCCGGAGGCCAGGACCACGAGCCTGGCCTGGGCCGTGCCCTGGGCGGACGTGGACGCGACGGGGTGGCCGGACGGGGTCTGCACGACGTCACCCTACCCGCGCGTCCGCGCCGTCCGCCGCGCCCGGAAGGAGACCGAGGCCTACTCCCGCCGGAGGCGCCCACCGACCTGCAGGTGCGCGCACGCCAGCACGACCGCCGCCCCGGCGCCGACCTCGACGGCCACCACCGCGCCGGTGAGCAGGGGGTCCGCGCCCACCTGCGCCAGGCGTCCCGCACCGACCGCTCCTCCGGCCCAGTGCTGCAGCAGCCCGGTCGTGACGCCGGCGAGCAGCACCACGCCCGCGAGCACCTGGGCCAGGTCGGCCCAGCGGACCCGCTCCGGGTCGAGCCGTCGCCATGCGAACCAGCCCGCGAGCGCGCCGCAGGCCACGACGGCGAGCGGGCCGGCGACCGCGGCCGTCGGGCCGGACCAGTCGGGGCCGGGCAGCGCGCCCAGCAGGGGCACGGCCGGCAGCGGGCCCGCCTCGGTCCCGCCCGGGGCGAACACGGTGCCCTGCCCGACGGCGAACCCCGGCCCGGCCAGCCACGACGTCGCCCACAGCACGAGGTTGGGCAGCAGCGCGAGCTGCGCGACGGCGAACACGACACCGCCGATCCAGCCCGGGTCGAGGCCGGTCACCACGTCCTCCGACGTCGCCCGCCCCGCCACGACCCACACGAGGGTGAGCGCGGCCCCCAGCCCGGTCAGCGCGGCGAGCGCGACCGTGCCCGCCTGCAGGCCGAGCCGCGCGACGTCGGGCACCGCGCGGTCGAGCAGGCCGCCGGGGACGACGACCTCGGGCCGGTCCGGCGGGACGAGGATGCCGAGCGCGGCGCCCGCCCCGCCCACGACGGCGCCGCCGAGCGCCGCGAGGCCGAGCCGGGGGCCGGCGGCCGCGAGCCCCTCGCCGCCCGCCACGCCGGCGGTCGCGGCGGCGAGGGCGACGGTCGCCGCCGCGTACGTCACGGTCGCCGCGACCCAGGCGGCCGGCGTGGGCAGCGCCGAGCGCTTGACGGACACGTAGGTCGTGAACACGGCGAGGGCACCGATGCCGAGCGGCACGAGCGTGATCACGCCGCCGCCCGCGTCGATCGGCACGCCGTGCCCCAGCAGCCACAGCCCCGTGGCGACGCCGACCGCCCCGGTCCAGGCGGAGTCCGGCGACCCGCCGAGCACACCGACGACCGCGAGGAGCACGACGACGGCACCGGACAGCACGACGCCCTGCACGGTGGCCCACGCGCCCGAGGTGGCCGCGGCGAAGCGCTCGCCCCCACGGCCGGGGCGCCGCGCGGGGCCGTCGCCGTCGACGGTCCGGGCGGTGCGGGCGGGTCGGGTGCCGGGTGGTGCGCTCACCGGCCCATCGTCACCCGCGCGCCTGGCAGAACCCGGCAGACACACAGACGGCGCCCGCCCCCCGGCGAGGGGACGGGCGCCGTCTGTGTGTCGTGCGCGGCGCCGGAGCGCCCTCGGGTCAGAGCGACTTGAGGATCTCGCGCATGAGCTCGGCGGTCTCGGACGGCGTCTTGCCGACCTTCACGCCTACGGCCTCGAGGGCCTCCTTCTTGGCCTGCGCGGTGCCCGCCGAGCCGGAGACGATGGCGCCGGCGTGGCCCATGGTCTTGCCCTCGGGGGCGGTGAAGCCGGCGACGTAGCCGACGACCGGCTTCGTCACGTGCTCCTTGATGTACGCGGCCGCGCGCTCCTCGGCGTCGCCGCCGATCTCGCCGATCATGACGATCGCCTGGGTCTCCGGGTCGTTCTCGAAGGCCTCGAGCGCGTCGATGTGCGTGGTGCCGATGACCGGGTCGCCGCCGATGCCGATGGCGGTCGAGAACCCGAGGTCCTTCAGCTCGTACATCATCTGGTAGGTCAGGGTGCCCGACTTCGACACGAGGCCGATCGGTCCCTTGCCCGTGATGGTGTGCGGCGTGATGCCGGCCAGCGACTCGCCCGGCGTGATGATGCCGGGGCAGTTCGGGCCGATCATGCGGGTCTTCTTGCCCTGGAGGTAGGCGAAGACCTCGGCCGAGTCCTGCACCGGGACGCCCTCGGTGATGACGACGATCAGCGGCATCTCGGCGTCGACGGCCTCGATGGCCGCGTCCTTCGTGAACGCCGGGGGCACGAACAGGACCGACACGTTCGCGCCGGTCTCCGCCATGGCCTCCTTGACGGTGCCGAAGACGGGCAGCGTGACGTCGTTGCCCTCGTGGTCCTTGTGGGTCACGGTGGTGCCGGCCTTGCGGGCGTTCACGCCGCCCACGATCTGCGCGCCGGAGTCGAGCATCAGGGCGGTGTGCTTGGCACCCATCCCGCCGGTGATGCCCTGGACGATGATCTTGCTGTCCTTGTTCAGGTAGATCGACATTGTTCTCGAATCTCTGCTTTCGACGTCGGCGGGGCGCTCAGAGGTGGGCGAGCTCGGCGGCCTTGGCCGCGCCGCCGTCCATGGTCTCGGCCAGGGTGACCAGCGGGTGGTTCGCCTCGCGCAGGATGGCGCGGCCGAGGTCCACGTTGTTGCCGTCGAGGCGCACGACCAGCGGCTTGGTGGCCTCGTCGCCGAGGATCTCCAGCGCGCCGACGATGCCCTTGGCGACCTCGTCGCAGGCGGTGATGCCGCCGAACACGTTGACGAACACGCTCTTGACCTGCGGGTCGTTGAGGATGACGTCGAGACCGTTGGCCATGACCTGGGCGTTGGCGCCGCCGCCGATGTCGAGGAAGTTCGCCGGCTTCACGCCGCCGTGCTCCTCGCCGGCGTAGGCGACGACGTCGAGGGTGCTCATGACGAGCCCCGCGCCGTTGCCGATGATGCCGACCTCGCCGTCGAGCTTGACGTAGTTGAGGCCGTTCTCCTTGGCCTTGGCCTCCAGCGGGTCCGCCGCGGCCTTGTCCTCGAGCGCCTCGTGGTCGGGGTGACGCACCTCGGAGGCGTTGTCGTCGAGCGAGACCTTGCCGTCGAGGGCGACGATCGAGCCGTCCTCGGTGCGGACCAGCGGGTTCACCTCGACGAGCGTGGCGTCCTCGGCCGTGAAGACCGTCCAGAGCTTCTGGATGACGTCGGCGACCGGGGCCTTGAGGTCCTCGGCGAAGTTCGCGGCGTCGACGATCTCGCGCGCCTTGGCCTCGTCGATGCCCACGATCGGGTCGACGGCGACGCGGGCGAGGGCCTCGGGCCGCTCGACGGCGAGCTGCTCGATCTCCATGCCGCCCTCGACGGAGCACATGGCGAGGTAGTTGCGGTTCGCGCGGTCCAGGAGCACGGAGAAGTAGAACTCCTCGGCGATCTTGGCGCCCTGCGCGATCATCACGCGGTGGACCGTGTGGCCCTTGATGTCCATCCCGAGGATCTCGCCGGCCTTCTCCTCGGCCTCCGCCGGGGAGTGGGCGAGCTTGACGCCGCCGGCCTTGCCGCGGCCACCGGTCTTCACCTGGGCCTTGACGACGACGGTCCCGCCGCCGAGCTTCTCTGCACCCGCGCGAGCCTCTTCGGGCGTCGTCGCGACGACGCCGCCGAGCACGGGCACGCCGTGCTTCTCGAAGATGTCGCGAGCCTGGTATTCGAACAGGTCCACCCTGCTGCGTCCTTCCATCGGTGGTGCCCCTGGGTCGGCAGAGGCCGGCACGAACGGATGTCTCGACATCAAGACATCCCCGAACAGGGTAGTCCGACCCGCACGACGCCGGGAACCGCGGCCCTGCAATCCCCCGCCGCAGGTGACCGATCCCACACGCCGCCGCCCGGCCTGTCAGGACCGGGACCATCGAAACGTGCGCGTGACCCTGACAGCTCGCGGGTCAACCTTGGTTGACAACTCGTCCATCGTCAACCAGAGTTGACGGCATGACGGAGACGACGCTCGTCGGCGCGGCCGCCGGCGACGACCCCACGGAAGGGCTCCGCGCCGTCCGTGCGCTGCGCGACCTGGCGGACCGGCTCGAGACGCTCCAGGTGGAGCGCGCGCGACAGCTCGGCTGGTCGTGGCAGGACGTCGCCGACGCGCTCGGCGTGAGCAAGCAGGCGGTCCACAAGAAGCACGGCAGGAGGATCTGATGTTCGAGAGGTTCACGAAGGACGCCCGCGCCGCGGTGCAGGGCGCCGTGGAGGTCGCGGAGCGCGAGCGCTCCGAGTCGATCGACACCCGGCACCTGGTGATCACGCTCGCCGAGGGAGCAGGGCGCACGCCCGCCGCGCTGGAGGCGTGCGGCGTCCGGGCCGACGACGTCGCCGCGCTCGCGCGCGACGCCGTCCGACGGGGTGAGGTGCTCGACGCCGACGCCCTCTCGGCCGTCGGGATCGATCTCGACGAGGTCAGCCGGCGCGCCGACGAGACCTTCGGCGCGGGAGCGCTCGACCGGGCCGCCCGGCGCAGCACGCGACGGCGCAAGCACTGGCCGTTCACCGCCGACGCCCGCAAGGCGCTCGAGCTCTCGCTGCGCGAGGCGATCCGTCTCGGCGACAAGGGCATCGACGACCGCCACCTGCTCCTCGGCGTCCTGCGCGCCGACTGCCCCGGCGGCCGCCTCCTCGAGTCGGCGCTCCGCGACGCGGGCAGCGATGTCGCCGCCCTCCGCGCCGCCGCCGAGCAGGAGACCCGCGCGGCCTGACCCGCCCGAACGCTCACGGCACCGGGTCTGCGTCCCGCGGCTCGGCGGTGGCGGTCAGGTAGGCGCGGCCGCGCGGCGACACGCGGTACCCGACCTCGAGGCTCTCGGTGAGGCCCAGCTCCTTGAGCCGGCGCACGCGGATCTTGAACGGGTCGCGCTCCATGCCCAGGCCCTCGGCGAGGGTGCGCGCGACGACGGCGGGTCGCGCCGCGATCAGCTCCAGGTAGGCGCGGGTCCACGGCTCGGGCGCGGCGCGGTCCATCCGCGCGAGGCGGGCGCGGATCGCGTCCACGGCCGCGGCGTCGAGGTCGTCGTCCTCGCGCAGCGCGACCCGCGGGTCCGGGCCCGCCAGACGCAGGCCCACCCGGTACAGCTCGCCCTCGCCCCGGCGCTCGATCCAGGCCCGCGCGGCCGCCCCCGAACGGAACCCGGCGCCGCGGGCGGCGTCGTCGTCGACGTCCTCCGGCCCCACCGGGTCGACGCCCGTCACCTCGACCACGCCGACGCGCGTGCGCATCGTCGACCCCGCCCGCACCCGCACCACGGACCACCGGCGGTAGGTGTGCGTGACCGTCCCGTCGGCGAGCCCGCGCAGCGTCCTGGCGTCGAGCAGCACACGGTCACGATGCCAGCGCGCCGCCCCGCCCGCGCGGCGACCCCGCGAGGGCCGTCAGAGCTTGGTGACCGGCGAGTACCGCAGCAGCAGCCGCTTGGTGCCGTCGGCGCCGAAGTCGATCCGCGCGACGGAGTTCGGTCCGCTGCCCTCCAGCGAGACGACCGTGCCGAGGCCGTACGCGTCGTGCGTCACCTTGTCGCCGACGTCGAGCGACGGCACGTCCGCGTCCTTGCGCGGGGTGGCCGAGCCGAAGGTCGCGCCCGTGCCCGCCGTCGTGCCCGCGTCCTTCGGGCGCCCGATCCGGCCGCCGACGCCCTCGGACGGCGACCTCCGCTGAGGCGACCAGGCGCCGCCCGACGAGCCGGCGCCGGCCCCGCCGCGCGCCGACCCCCGTGTCTGACCGCCCCACGCGGACCCGCCGCGGCGCAGGTACTGGGTGGACGACTCGCGCCGCCGCCAGTCCCACAGCTCGTCGGGGACCTCCTCGAGGAACCGGCTGGGCGGGAACTCGTTGGGCGCCCCCCACGCGGAGCGCACCGCCGACCGGGAGATGTACAGCCGCTGCCGGGCGCGGGTGATCCCGACGTACGCCAGCCGCCGCTCCTCGGCGAGCTCGGAGTCGTCGTGCAGCGACCGCATGTGCGGGAACGTGCCGTCCTCCATGCCGGTGAGGAAGACGACGGGGAACTCGAGACCCTTGGCGGTGTGCAGGGTCATGAGCGTGACTACGCCCTGGTCCTCCTTGGGCTCCTGCTCGGCCTCCCCGTCGGCCACGTCCTCGTCGGGGATCTGGTCGGCGTCCGCCACGAGCGACACGCGCTCGAGGAAGTCCGCGAGGTCGCCCTCCGGGTCCAGCTCGCTGAACTCCGCCGCGACGGCGTGCAGCTCGGCGAGGTTCTCGACGCGCGAGGCGTCCTGCGGGTCGTCCGACGCGCGCAGCTCCGCGAGGTAGCCCGTGCGGTCCAGGACGGCGCCGAGGATCGTGGCGGGCGGCTCGCCGTCGTCGACGAGGGCGCGCAGCTCGCGCATCATGTCGCGGAACGCCGTGAGCGGCTTTGACGTGCGGGAGGTCATGCCGCCGATCTCGTCTGCGCGCTCGAGCGCAGCCCCGAAGGAGATCCGCTCCCGGTCGGCGAACGACGCGACGAGCGACTCCGCCTTGTCCCCCAGCCCCCGCTTGGGCACGTTGAGCACGCGGCGCAGGTTGACGTCGTCGTCCGGGTTCGCCAGCGCCCGCAGGTAGGCGACCGCGTCCTTGACCTCGCGGCGCTCGTAGAAGCGGGTGCCGCCCACCACCTTGTACGGCAGGCCGACGCGGATCAGCACCTCCTCCAGCGCGCGCGACTGCGCGTTGGTGCGGTAGAACACCGCGACGTCGCCGGGGCGCACCCCGTCCTTGTCGCCGAGCCGGTCGATCTCCTCGGCGACGAACCGCGCCTCGCCGTGCTCGTCGTCGGCCACGTAGCCGACGATCTTCTCCCCCGCGCCGGCGTCGGTCCACAGCCGCTTGGGCTTGCGGTCCGGGTTGCGCGAGATGACGGAGTTCGCGGCCGTGAGGATCGTCTGGGTGGAGCGGTAGTTCTGCTCCAGCAGGATCGTCGTGGCGTCCGGGTAGTCCTCCTCGAACTCCACGATGTTGCGGATCGTGGCGCCGCGGAAGGCGTAGATCGACTGGTCGGCGTCGCCGACGACGGTGAGCTCCGCGGGGTCCAGGCCGTCGACGCCGGGCCCGTCCACCGTCGCGCCGGCCAGCTCGCGCACCAGCATGTACTGCGCGTGGTTGGTGTCCTGGTACTCGTCCACCAGGATGTGCCGGAACCGGCGGCGGTAGTGCTCCGCGACGTTCGGGAACGCCTGCAGGAGGTTCACCGTCGTCATGATGATGTCGTCGAAGTCGAGCGCGTTCGCCTGCGCCAGCCGCTGCTGGTAGCGCCGGTAGACGTCCGCCAGCACGGTGTCGAACTCCGGCGCCTGCGTCGGCAGCGAGCCCGACGACGCCGCGCGGGCGGTGCGCTCGCGCCAGCCCTCCTCCGTGGCGTCGGCGCCCGAGCTCTGCGCGTAGGCCTCGGGGTCGATCAGCTCGTTCTTGAGGTCGCTGATCTTGTGCGCCAGCGACCGTGCCGGGTACTTCTTCGCGTCGAGGTCGAGCTCGCGCGTCACCAGCGTGATGAGGCGCTGGCTGTCCGCCGCGTCGTAGATGGAGAAGCTGGAGCGCAGGCCGAGGGTCTTGGCCTCCTTGCGGAGGATCCGGAGGCACGCGGAGTGGAACGTCGAGACCCACATCCGCCCACCCGCCGGGCCCACCAGGTGCTCGACGCGCTCGCGCATCTCCGCCGCGGCCTTGTTGGTGAACGTGATCGCGAGGATCTCCCCCGCCCGGGCCCGGCCGGTGGCCAGCAGGTAGGCGATGCGGTGCGTGAGCACGCGCGTCTTGCCCGACCCGGCGCCCGCGACGATGAGCAGGGGCGAGCCCGCGTGCTCGACGGCGGCCCGCTGCTGCGGGTTCAGCCCCTCCAGCAGGGCCTCGGGGTCGAGGTGCGAGAACGCCCCGCGCGAGCGCGGCCGCCCCTCGCCCGACCCGCCGTCGTGCGCCTCGGCCGCGGCGTCGCGCACCCACGCCGGCGCGCCGGACGTCGGGTCGGCGGCGTCGTCGTCCCAGCGCGGGGCGGTGGACGGCAGGCGTGCCGTGTCGTCCTTCGCGGCGTGGTCGAACCCGGGCAGGGACAGGCTGTCGAACAGGGAGGTCATCGTGGACCAAGCGTAGGCTCCGCGGCCGACATCCCGGTGCCGCCCGGGCCGTGACCCGCCCCTCAGCCGGCGACCGAGACGGTCGCGCCGACGGCCGTCGGGTCCTCCAGCAGGTCGCAGACCGCCGCGGCGAGGTCGGCGCGGCGCATCGACCAGCGCCAGCGCACGTTGCCGTCCCGGCGCTGGTGGTACGCGCCGCGGGGCGCGCCGTCGCGCAGCATGGGCGGCCGCACGATCGTCCAGTCGAGCCCGGACTCCCGCACCGCCGGCTCGGCGACGGCGAAGCCCGCGTTCGCGTCGCGCAGCGCCCGCGCCAGGATCGGCTTGGCCAGGTAGCGGGACAACGGGTCGTCGCCGTCGACCACCCAGCCGCTCGCGGTGACGACGACGGCGCGGCGCACCCCGGCGGCGCGGGCGGCGTCGACGAGCACCTCCGTCAGCTCCCCCTGCACGCCGGGTGCGCTGCCGGGCACCGGGCCCAGCGCCGACACGACGGCGTCCATCCCGGCGAGCGCGGCCGTGACCGCGGCGGCGTCGAGGCCGTCCGCCGTCGCGACGCCGTCGGGGGTCAGGTCGCCCAGGCGTGCCGGGTCGCGCACGACCGCCACCGCGTGGTGGCCGCGGCGCCGAGCCTCCACCACGACCAGGCGTCCGGTCCGTCCCGTCGCTCCCAGCACGGCGATCTTCATGGTCGTCTCCTCGTTCCTCGGGGTGAGTAAGTGTTTACTCACCCCTAGGATGGGGGTGCCCGCACGGGCATGTCAACGGGACGGGAGAACCCATGAGCACGCGCGACCGGATCCTCGACGCCGCGGCGAGCGTGCTGCGCGAGCGCGGGATCGCCCGGGCCACGACCAAGGAGATCGCGCGCGCGGCGGGCTGCTCGGAGGCGTTGCTCTACAAGCACTTCGCCGACAAGCAGGAGCTGTTCCTCGGCGTCCTGTCGGAGCGCGCCCCCCGCCTCGACGCCCCCGCGGACCTCGTCGGGCGCGCGACCGTCGTCGAGAACGTCACGACCCTCGTCGGCCAGCTGCTCGCGTTCTACGCCCGGTCGTTCCCGATGGCGGCGTCGATCCTCGGCGCGCCGGAGCTGCTCGTCGCGCACCGCGAGGGCGTGGGGCGCCGGGGTGCGGGCCCGCAGGGCCCGGCGCTCCAGGTGCAGGCCTACCTCGACGCCGAGGCGCGCGACGGACGCCTCGACCCCGGCGTCGACACCGAGGCCGTGGCGCGGACGTTGGCCGGGGCCGCGCTGTTCGAGGCGTTCCTCGCCGTCTACGCCGGGCGCGACGCCGTGCCCGGTGCCGCCGCGCGGGCGCGCGGCATCGTCGGCGCAGTCCGCCTGGACGCGCCGGCCGCCGGCCCGACGGCGTAGACGAGAACTACCGACGCAGCCGCATCGGCGTGTGCGGGATGTCGTCCTCCAGGTACTCGGGCCCGTCCGGGGCGAAGCCGAACCGCCCGTAGAAGCCGGTCAGCGGTGACTGCGCGCCGAGGACGACGTCGGCCCCCGGGGCGGCGGCGGTGGCGACCTCCACCGCGGCCCGCATGAGCACGCCCGACGCCCCCGAGCCGCGCACGTCCGGGTGGCACACCACGCGGCCGATGCGCTGCACGTCGCCGTCGTCGAGCACCCGCGCCGTCGCGACCACCCGGCCGTCCCGGTCACCGTCGAGCAGGACGACGTGCCGCGCCGTGGGCTCGGCGTCCCGGCCGTCCAGGTCGGGGTACGCGCACTCCTGCTCGACGACGAACACGTCCTGCCGCAATTGCCACGCCGCGTACGCGGTCCGCGCGTCCAGCTCGTCGAGCGTCGAGACACGCACCGTCCACCGGTCGTCGCGCCGCTGCCGGGCGTCCTGCTGGGTCATGGTTCCTCCGAGCTGCCGTGCCTGCCGCCCGACACCTTAAGCCGCGCGCCGATGAGATCCGCCCCCGGCGGCCGTCCCACCCGTACCGCACCCGGCGCGACCGGCGCCGGGTCGTCGTCCGAGGAGGAACCACCGTGGCCGCAGCACGATTCACCGGGGTCCATACCGTCGCGGTCCCCGTCCGCGACCAGGACGCCGCGCTCACCTTCTACACCGGGCCGCTGGGGTTCGAGGTCCGCTTCGACGCCGAGCTGCAGCCCGGCTTCCGGTGGGTCGACGTCGCCGCGCCGGGTGCCGCGACGTCGCTCGCGCTGGTGCGGGCGGGTGACGGGCTGCCCGCCGGCGTCGACACCGGGATCCGGCTCGTCACGCCCGACGCCCGGGCCGCTCACGCGGCTCTGACCGACGCGGGGGCCGACGTCGGGGACCTCCTGCTGTGGGAGCAGGCGCCGCCGATGTTCGAATTCCGCGACCCGGACGGCAACACGCTGTACGTCACCGAGAACCCGGCAGGCTGACCGGCGCGGCTCGCGGCGGGGTCCGTCTGCGCGCGAGACTCCTGCGCATGACCGTGCTGCGCTCGATCCTGCTCTTCCTCGCCGCCGCCGTCTTCGAGATCGGCGGTGCCTGGCTGGTGTGGCAGGGGGTGCGCGAGCACCGCGGCTGGATCTGGATCGGCGCGGGCGTCGTCGCCCTCGGCGCGTACGGCTTCTTCGCGAGCCTGCAGCCGGACGCGCACTTCGGCCGCATCCTCGCCGCGTACGGCGGGGTCTTCGTGGCCGGGTCGCTGGTCTGGGGCGTGGTCGTCGACGGGTTCCGGCCCGACCGCTGGGACGTCGCCGGTGCGCTGCTCTGCCTCGCCGGCGTCGCGGTGATCATGTACGCCCCGCGAGGTGCCGTCTGAACCGGACCGGGCGCGGGTGATCCCGGGGTGAATCGCGCCCGGGGCACGGCTCGTCGGGCACCGCCGATGGGATAGTCGCCTCGTGGGCTCCCCGCGGGTCGTGGGGAGGTCCGAGGCGCTCGTCGCCGTCGACGATCTGCTCGGCGCGGCGGAAGAAGGGCCCGCGGCCCTGGCGCTGAGCGGACCTCCGGGCATCGGCAAGACGACGGTGTGGCTCGCCGCCCTGGACCGGGCCCGCGAGCGAGGCGTGCTCGTGCTCGCCAGCCGGCCGGTGCCCGCCGAGGTGCGGCTCGAGTACTCGGGCCTGCGGGAGGTCCTCGACCCGCTGTCCGACGCGGTCGGCACCCTGCCGCTGCCGCAGCAGCGTGCGCTCCGGGCGGCCCTCGGCGTCGAGCCCTCCGGGCCGGGCGGCGGCCCCCAGCTCGTCGCCGCGGCCGCGGGCACGCTGCTGCGCGACGCGGCGGCACGCGGGCCCGTCCTGGTCGCGGTCGACGACCTCCAGTGGCTCGACCCGTCGAGCCGGCAGGCGATCGCGTCCGCGTGCCGCCGTACGCCCGGCCGGCTCGCCATCCTCACGAGCGCCCGCACCTCGGACGCCCCGGCGGGCGGCGAGGACGTCCCGGTCGCCGTGATCGAGCCGGCCGACCCCCGCCGCCTCACCCATCTACCACTCGCGCCGCTGACGCCGGCCGACGTGACCGCGGTCGCCCGGGACGTCGCGGGGCGGACCCTCGCCGCGACGACGATGGAACGCCTGGTCGAGGCCGCGGACGGCAACCCGCTCTTCGCGGTCCAGCTCGCGGAGCACTGGCGCTCGCGCCCCACCCCGGACGGCCTGCCGGCGAGCCTGCGAGCGCTGGTCGCCGAGCGGTTGTCTGCCCTCCCGCACGCCACCCGCGACCTCCTGCTCACGGCGGCGTGCCTGGCCGACGCGCGGGTCGACGCGCTGGCCGCGGTCCACGGGGACGTGGAGGCCGTGGCGGCGGCCGAGGACGCGGGGGTCGCGCGCGTCGCCGACGGGCGGCTCCGCTTCGCGCACCCGCTGTTCGCGCTCGGGGTCCTCGACGCCGCTCCGCCGACCCGCCGCCGCGAGCGGCACCGGCGGCTGGCGGAGATCGCCGGCGGCGCGGCCGACGACGAGGCTCGCGCCCGTCATCTCGCGTACGCCGCGGCCGGCCCGGAGCCCGCGACCCTCGACGCGCTCGACGCAGCGGCCGACGCCGCGCGGAGCCGTGGCGCGACGTCCGTCGCGGCGGAGCTCGGCGAGCTGGCCCTCGGGCTGGGCGCGCGGTCGCCGCAGCGGCTGCTGCAGGCCGCCGCGGACCGGCTCGGCACGGACGCGTACGGCCGCGCGCTCGAGCTCGCGTCCGAGGCCCTGCCCGCGCTCACGGCGCCGCTCGAGCGGGCGGGCGCGCTCGCCACCGTCGGGCAGGCCCGGTTCCGGCTCGGCGACATCGAGGGGGCGGTGTCCGCCCTGCGCGCCGCCCTCCCGCTGGCCGTGGGCGATGCCGACCTGCACGTCTCCGTCTTCGGCGACCTGGCGACCTGCCTCCTCAACTCCGGGCGGCTCGAGGCCGCCCGTGCGGAGCTTCCCGCGGTCGACCCCGCCCGCTCCCCGGCGACCGCGGCGGCGACCGCTCCCTCGACCGCTCCGGCGATGGACGACGGCGCGCTGGCCGAGCTGCTCGGCGCCCGCGTGGTGATCGACCAGCTCGCGGGCCACGGCTACCACGACCGCATCGCACGACGCGCCCTGGCGCTGGAGAGCGCCGACCGGGTCACCCCGGCGATCCGCTGGCCGACCGTGAACGTCGCGTCGGCGCTGCTCTTCAGCGGCCGACCGGGCGAGGCCCTGCCGCTCCTGGCCGCGGCGGAACGCCGGTGCGTCGACCGCGGCCAGGAGACCGACCTCTGGTTCGTGCAGTTCTCCACCGTGCGCGCCGCCCTCCTCGTGGGTGCGGTCGAGACCGCCGCGGAGGCCGCGGAGCGACTCGACGAGCGTGCCCGCCGGACCGAGGGCCCGGTGCTCGACCTCATGGCCCGCACCGCGGAGGCGCACCTCCTCGCGTGGACCGGCCGGACGGACGCGGCGGCGGCGACGGCGCGACGGGCCGTCGAGCGGTTCGAGGCGCTCGGTGCGGCGCACGTGGCCGCGCTCCCGGCCGCGGCACTGGCGTCCGTCCTGCTCGCGGCGGGCGACGCGCCGTCCGTCGTGACCCTGCTGCGGCCGCTCGAACGGCTCCTGACTGCGGCGGGATACCGCCACCCGGGTTTCCCGCACCACCTGTCGGAGCTCGTCGAGGCGCTCGCCACGGCCGGCGAGACCGTGGAGGCCGCCGCCGTGCTCGACGGGTACGAGCAGGTCGCCGCCCGAGCCGGCGAGGCCTGGCTGCGCGGCGTCCTCGCACGCGGGCGGTCGGCCGTGTCGGCCGCGACCGGGGACGTCACGACCGCGCGCCAATACCTCGAGCGCGCGCTGTCCTGCTTCGCCGCCCCGGATCTCGGCGCGGAACGGGGACGCACGCTCGTGTCGCTCGCGCGCCTCGAGCGGCACGGCCGCCGCCGCGCGTCCGCCGCGGCCGCGGCCCGCCGCGCGGTGGCGGAGCTCGACGCCGTGGGCTGCGCGCTGTGGTGCCGGGTCGCGCAGGACGAGGTCGACCGGTCGTCGGGCCCGCGCAGCGGCACCGCCCTGACGGCGATGGAGGAGCGCGTCTGCACCCTCGCGGCCCGCGGCCTGACCAACCGGGACGTCGCGTACGCGCTGACGATGAGCCCGAAGACGGTCGAGGCCCACCTCGCTCGGGCCTACGCGAAGCTGGGCATCCGGTCGCGCGCCGAGCTCGGTGCGCGGATGTCACCCGCGCCGGGCCCACCCGACAAGGACAACACCTGATGCAGGAGGGCCGCGTTGCGGGCGAGACTCGGTCTGGGCCCGAGCACGCGGGAGGCTGTCGTGGGAGCTCCGCTGGTGTTCGAGGTCTGGGCGGACGACGGCCCTCCGCGCCCGCCCCCCGCGCCGGTCACGACCTCACCGAGGGTCCACGGGGCGCAGGCCGGCAAGGTCCTCCTCGCGCTGCTGCTCGGGGCCGCGGCCGCGGCCGGCACCCTCACTGCCGTCGATCGCGTCGTGGCACGGCCGCCCGCGGTGGAGACCCCGCAGGACGCCGCCGACCTGGTGCCGCACCGCCTCGGACGCGGGGACCTCTGCGGCCCAGGACCGCGCTGCTGACGCCCGGTCAGGTCGCCACGAGCCCGACCACCCAGGCGAGGGTGGCCACGACGCCCCCGGCGAGCTGGACGCCGATCGTGATGAGCGTGGCCTTGAGCGCCGCGCGCGTGGCGGTCCAGGCGACGGCCGCGTCGCGCCGTCGGGCCAGCTCCACGAGGAAGACGGCCCCGGCGAAGAAGAGGAAGAGCCCGACGACGGGCACCACGAAGAACCCGACGATCCCCGCGACGCCCGCCAGGGCGAGCGTGCCCCAGGGCACGTCGGCCCGGCGCATGTGGCGCCCCGCGAGCAGCCACTGACCGGTCTCGGCGGCCACGACCGCCAGGGCGGCGACGGCGAAGCACACCCACGCCGTCGTGCCGCCGGTGACCCACGCCCACACGAGGATGCTCCCCAGCACGAGCACGTTGCCGGGGAGCACCTGGACGACGATGCCGACCAGGCCGACGGCGATCGCCAGCCCGACCAGCACCTCCCCCAGGACGCTCATCGCACCCGCCCCGGGGCCACGTGGACGGTCACCAGAAGACGGCGACCAGGATGTTGACCAGCGTCAGGGCGCCGATCGAGTGCTTGAGGCCGGGGGCCACGGCACCCGTGCCGTTGTCGCCCTTCGAGCCCTGGCGCTTGGCGACGAACGCGAGCACGGCGATGATCAGCGCGATCACCAGCTTGACGCCGATCTTGGCCATGCTGGGACCGTCGGTGTCCCACATGCCGCTCATCTCGGCGATGCCGACCATGAGGATGCCGGCGACGAGCGCGGTCGCGGCACCGTGGAAGACCCCGCGGTAGAGGCCGGGGCTCTTGATCGAGGCGATGTAGCCACCGAGGACGATCGCCCAGCCCACGAAGTGGAGCGCGACGAAGACGTGGTAGAGGAACTCCATGCGGGCAGCCTAGCCGCGCGCGGAGCGGGATCTGACACCGGTGTCCGCAACCGGTCACACATCACACCCGGACAGGCGTCCGCAAGCTGCCCCCACATCGTCCCACCATGTGGTCCCACCATGTGGACCTGGTCTCGCGCGACTCCGCCCGGAGCGGTTACGGTCATCCCCATGACCACGGCCGCGCACCGCCTCCTCGTGACGACTCGTCACGAGATGCCGGCGTGCGTGCGTCGCAGCATGCGCAGCTGTCTGTGCTGCTGTCGCTGATCGCGCCCTACCTCAGCCCCGCCGCGGACTCGCGGCTCCTGAGCACCGGCGCGCGCCGTCGGTCCTCGGCCCACCCCCGCTGAGTCGCTCGTCGTCGCGCGTCCCGCCCCCGAGGACCCGAGGAACTCCCCCAGATGACGACGCAGACCACCGCACCCGCCCCGACCAGCGACGACGCCCCCGCCCGCGTCCGCCCCCCGCGCGCGACGCGCCCGAACGGGCAGTGGAAGGTCGACGGCACCGAACCCCTCAACCACAACGAGGTCTTCAAGCAGGAGGCGGCACCGCTCGGCGTCCGCGAGCGCATCGAGTCGACCTACGCGCGCGAGGGCTTCGACTCGATCACCGACGACGACCTGCACGGCCGTTTCCGCTGGTGGGGCCTGTACACGCAGCGCAAGCCCGGGATCGACGGCGGCCGCACCGCGACGCTCGAGCCGCACGAGCTCGAGGACCGGTACTTCATGCTCCGCGTCCGCTCGGACGGCCAGCCCCTCTCGCCCGCCGCCCTGCGGGTGCTCGGCGGCATCTCGGCCGACTTCGGGCGCGGGTCCGCCGACATCACCGACCGGCAGAACATCCAGTACCACTGGATCGAGATCGAGAGCATGCCGGAGATCTGGCGCCGCCTCGACACCGTGGGCCTGGAGACCACCACCGCCTGCGGCGACTCCCCCCGCGGCTTCCTCGGCAGCCCGGTGGCGGGCATCGCGGCCGACGAGATCATCGACCCCACCCCCGTGATCCTCGAGATCAAGCGCCGCTACATCGGCGACCCGGAGCTGGCCAACCTGCCGCGCAAGTTCAAGACGGCGATCACCGGCCACCCGAGCCTCGACGTGGTGCACGAGATCAACGACATCTCGCTGGTGGGCGTCGTGCACCCCGAGCTCGGCCCGGGCTACGACCTGTGGGTGGGCGGCGCGCTGTCCACCACGCCGCGGCTCGGCGAGCGGCTCGGCGTCTTCGTCACCGAGGACCAGGCGCCCGACGTCTGGCACGGCGTCATCCGCATCTTCCGCGACTACGGCTACCGGCGGCTGCGCAACAAGGCCCGCCTGAAGTTCCTCCTCGCCGACTGGGGCACGGAGAGGTTCCGCGAGGTGCTGGAGAGCGAGTACCTCGGGTACGCGCTGCCCGACGGCCCGGCCCCCGCGCCGGCCACCCGGCCCGGCGACCACGTCGGCGTGCACGAGCAGAAGGACGGCCGGTTCTACGTGGGCGCGGCACCCGTCGTCGGGCGGGTCGGCGGCAACACCCTCACCGGGCTGGCCGACCTCATCGAGCGGGTCGGCGCGGACTCCGCCCGGCTCACCGCGCACCAGAAGGTCGTGATCCTGGGCGTGCCGGCCGACCGCGTCGACGAGCTGCTGGACGGGCTGGAGCCCCTCGGCCTCACCGCCCGGCCGAGCCTGTTCCGTCGCTCGACGATCGCCTGCACCGGAATCGAGTTCTGCAAGCTGGCCATCGTCGACACCAAGGACACGGCGGCGCGCGTGATCGGCGAGCTCGAGGACCGGCTGGGCGACGTCACCGGGCGTCTCGACCGGCCCATCGAGCTCAACGTCAACGGCTGCCCCAACTCCTGCGCCCGCATCCAGACCGCCGACATCGGGCTGAAGGGCCAGATCATCACGGTCGACGGCGAGCAGATGCCCGGCTTCCAGGTGCACCTGGGCGGCGGCCTGGTCGGCGAGGGGCGCGACGCCGGCGGGCTGGGCCGCACGGTGCGCGGCCTCAAGGTCCCGGCGTCGGAGGTCGGCGACTACGTGGAGCGCGTCGTGCGGCGGTACGACGCCGAGCACGACGGCGGCGAGACGTTCGCCCAGTGGGCGCACCGGGCCGACGAGGAGGCCTTGCGGTGACCGCCGTCGAGATCTCCTCCCCCGTGACGCTCCTCGCGTCCCCGGCCGGCGGCGGCCGGCTCGCCGAGGTGCGGGCGCGGGCGGCGGCGCGCGAGGAGTCGCGCCAGGCCAGGCAGCGCGCGCGTGCGTCCCGGCACCGGCGCTCGGTCGAGGAGCTGCGCCACGTCGTCGAGCGCGGCCAGGCGCAGCTGCACGCCGACGGCGACCGGCCCGAGGCCACGGCCGTGGAGGTCGTCGCCTGGGCGGTGCGGGAGTTCGGCCCGTTCCTCGCGGTCGCGTCGTCGATGCAGGACCTCGTCCTCGCACACCTGGTCTCCCGTCAGCTCCCGTTCGTCGACGTGCTCTTCGGCGACACCGGCTACCACTTCGCGGAGACGCTCGGCACGCGCGGCGCGGTCGAGATCGAGATGGACGTGGACGTCGTCGACGTCCGCCCCGAGCTCAGCGTCGCCGAGCAGGACGCACGGCACGGACCCCGCCTGCACGACCGGGACCCCGAGGCCTGCTGCGCCATGCGTAAGGTGGCTCCCATGCGGCAGGCCCTGCAGGGCTACGAGGCCTGGGCGACCGGCGTCCGCCGCGGCGAGACCGCGGCCCGCGCGAACGCGCCCCTGGTCTCGTTCGACGAGCGCAACGGCGTCGTGAAGATCAACCCCCTTGCGGCCTGGACCGACGAGGAGGTCCAGGAGTACGCCCGCACGCACGGCGTCGTGGTGAACCCCCTGCTCAGCGACGGGTACCCGTCCGTGGGCTGCGAGCCCTGCACCCAGCGGGTCGAGGCCGGGCAGGACGCCCGCGCCGGTCGCTGGGCCGGCCGGGACAAGGACGAGTGCGGGCTGCACGTATGAGCGCCCGCAAGAGGTCCTCGAACGGGTCGCGGCCGGCACGGCCCGCCCCGCCGCACGACACGTACCCGCTGGGCCTGCGCGTCGGCGGCCGCCTCGTCATCGTCGTGGGCGGCGGCCCCGTGGCGCTGCGCCGCGTGCGCGGCCTGCTCGCCGCGGGGGCCCGCGTGCGGGTGATCGCGCCCGACGTCGTGCCCGAGCTCGCCTCGCTCGTCTCCACCGGCGCGATCGAACGGATCACCCGCGGGTACTGCGACGGCGACCTCGACGGCGCGTGGCTGGTACACACCGCGACCGGCGACCCCGACGTGGACGCCCGCGTGGCCGGCGACGCCGAGCTGCTGCGGACCTTCTGCGTCACCGCGGGCGACGCCGAGCTCGGCTCCGCGTGGGTGCCCGCGGTGGCGCGCACCCCCGTGACGGACGCCGCCGGCCGGCCCGCGGGCGACCTCGCCGTGGCCGTGACCGCCGGGCGCGACCCGCGCCGCGCCGTGCGCGTGCGCGACGCCGTCGTGGCCGGGCTCGACGACGGCAGCCTGCCGCTGCGTGCCGTGCGCCCGGCGGGCGACGGCGACGGACGCACGGCACGCCCGGGCCGCGTCGCGCTCGTGGGCGGCGGCCCCGGGGACGCGGGCCTCATCACCGTGCGCGGACGGCGCCTGCTCGCCGCGGCGCAGGTCGTCGTCGTCGACCGCCTGGCACCGCGCTCGCTGCTGGCCGGGCTGGGCGACGACGTCGAGGTGATCGACGTCGGCAAGACGTCCGGGCACCACCCCGTGCCGCAGGACGAGATCACCGCGCTGCTGGTGCGGCACGCGCTCGCCGGGCGCGACGTCGTGCGGCTCAAGGGCGGCGACCCGTACGTCTTCGGCCGCGGCGGCGAGGAGCTGGACGCCTGCCGTGCCGCCGGGATCGAGGTGGAGGTCGTGCCCGGCGTGACGTCGGCCGTCTCCGTGCCGGCCGCGGCCGGCATCCCGGTCACGCACCGGGGGCTCGCCCGCGGCTTCAGCGTGCTCACCGGGCACGACGACGTCGGCCAGGTCCCGGGCGGCACCGACCACACGCTCGTGCTGCTCATGGGCGTCACCCGGCTCGCGGACACCGCCCGCGCCCTCGTCGCGGCGGGGCGCCCGGCGGACACGCCCGTCGCCGTCGTGGAGGACGGGTTCGGCGCCCGTCAGCGCACCACCGTCGGCACCCTCGCCGACATCGCCGACCGGGCGCGCGCCGTGGGCGTGCAGGCGCCGGCCGTGACCGTCGTGGGCGACGTCGTGCGCCGCAGCCCGGCGTGGACGGGGCCGGTGTCCTCCCGCGGCTCCGCTCACACCGTCGCAGCGTCGGCGGTGAGGTCGTCGTGACGGCCGTTCACGCGGGCGCAACGTCGCGGGTCGCCGCCCGCCCTAGGGTCGCGGCATGACCGTCCCCGCGCTCCTCGCCGTCTCGCACGGGACGGCGTCCGCCACCGGGGCGGGCGCCGTCGCGACCCTCGTCGAGGCCGTGGCCGCCCGCCTCCCCGACGTCCCCGTGCACGCCGGCTTCGTCGACGTGCAGCAGCCCGACGTCCCGGCCTGCCTGACCGGGCTGCGGGGCCGCCAGGCGACGAGCGTCGTGGTGCCGCTGCTGCTGTCGGCGGGGTACCACGTGCACGTCGACCTGCGCGACGACGTCGACGCCGCCGTCGCGGGCGGCGACGACGTCACCCTGGGCGGGGCGCTCGGGCCCGACGACCGCCTGGTCGACGTGCTCGAGCAGCGCCTCACCGAGACGGGTCTGCGGGACGACGACACCGTCGTCCTGGCCGCCGCCGGGTCGAGCGACGCGCGCGCCGTCGCCGACTGCGAGACCACGGCCGCCCGCCTGGCCGGACGCCTGGGCCGCCCGGTCGCCGTCGGGTACATCGCGAACGCCACCCCGCGCGTGCACGAGGTGGTCGACGCCGCGCGGGCCCGGCACCCGGGCCGTCGGGTCGTCGTCGCGTCCTACCTGCTCGCGCCGGGGTTCTTCGCCGACCTCGCCGTGCGGGCCGGCGGTGACGCCACCACCGCGCCGCTCCTGGTCGCGCACGAGGACGCGCCCGGCGAGCTCGTGGACGTCGTCGTCGAGCGCTACCGCGCCGCCGCGCTCACAGCAGCCGGCGCGCCGCGGCCCACCGCGTGAGCTCGTAGCGGCTGGAGAGCTGCAGCTTGCGCAGCACGGCGGACACGTGGGTCTCGACCGTCTTGATGGAGATGAACAGCTCGCTCGCCACCTCGCGGTAGGAGTAGCCGCGCGCGATGAGCCGCATGACCTCCTGCTCCCGCTTGGACAGGCGGTCCAGCTCGTCGTCCGCGACCGCGACGTCGCCCGCGGCGGTGCCGAACGCGTCGAGGACGAAGCCCGCGAGCCGCGGCGAGAAGACGGCGTCCCCGCCGGCCACGCGGACCACGGCGCCCGAGAGGTCGGACGCCGAGATGTTCTTGGTGACGTAGCCGCGCGCCCCGGCCCGGATGACGGCCACGACGTCCTCCGCGGCGTCGGAGACGGACAGCGCGAGAAACTTCGTCTCGCCGAGCAGGTCCGCGCAGCGCCGTACCACCTCCGCCCCGCCGCCGCCGTTGCCTCCCGGCAGGTGCACGTCGAGCAGCACGACGGGCGGGCGGTGCTCGTGCACGACGGCCACGGCCTGGTCGACGTCCGCCGCCTCGCCCACCACCTGGACCCGGCCGTCCAGGCTGGCGCGCACGCCGGTGCGGAACATGTGGTGGTCGTCGACGAGCACCACGGGGACCGGCCCCGTCGGCTGCGGCGTCGCGTCGGTGGGAGTGGTCACGTGCGTGCTCCTTCGTCGGCCGTGCTCGGATCGTTCGCGTCGGTGGGGCCGGCGGCGGGCTCCGCCGCCGGCGCGGCCGACCCGTCGCGCGGCATGCGCAGCCGCACCTCGGTGCCCCAGCCGGGCCGGCTGGTGACGTCGGCGGTGCCGCCGCGCCGGTGCACGCGCCCGAGGATGGACTCCCGCACCCCGAACCGGTCCGGCGCGATGTCGTCCATCTCGAACCCGTCGCCACGGTCGCGGACGAACACCTCGACGGCGGCGTCGGTCACCTCGAGGTAGACCGTCACGGGCGGGCGGCCGTGCACGACGGCGTTCACCAGTGCCTCGCGCGACGCCTGCAGCAGGGCCGAGGTCTCCTCCGTGGGGACGCAGTCGCCCACCATCACCGACTCGACCTCGACGGCGCGGCCGTCCTCGACCTCCGCGACGAGGGCGCGCAGCTCCGCCGCGAGCGACGTGCCGGGTGCGGTGCGGTCGGTGTACAGCCACTCGCGCAGCTCCCGCTCCTGGGCGCGGGCCATGCGGGCCACCGCCTCCGGGTCGTCGGCGCGCGAGCGGATGAGGGCGAGGGTCTGCAGGACGGAGTCGTGCAGGTGGGCGGCGATGTCGGCGCGCTCCGCCTCGCGGGCGCGAGCGGCGCGCTCGTCGCCCAGCTCGCGCACCAGCCGCAGCCACCAGGGCGCCAGCATGAGCGCCGCGCCCGCGAGGACGGCGAGCGACGCCACGGCCGCCTGCAGCAGCACGGGCACGGGGGCGTCCTGGCCGATGAGCAGCAGCACCCCCACCATGACGAGGACGACACCCCCCACGAGCCGCAGCACGAGCGTCGAGCGGCGGGTGCCCGACCCGGCGTCCCCGGCGCGGCCACGGTGCGCGGCGTCGAGCTGGCTCCACGCCAGCGCCAGGCCGCCCACGGCGACGAGCGCCGGCAGCACCCACGACGCCCCGACGTCCCATCCCGCGCGGATCGCGACGAGGATGAAGGCGCCCGCGATGAGCGCCGCCCCGATGAGGACGTCCCGCACGGGCAGGGCCGCGACCGGCCCCCGCAGGCGCAGCCGCGGCGCGAGCCGCTGCATGGAGGTGGGCGTGGTGTCGGCGGCCTGCCGCGGGTCGCCCGACGGCACGGTCACCCACCAGAACACGTACGCCACCGCGCCCGCGCCCGCCACCAGCGTGAGCAGGAGGAAGGCGAGGCGCACCACCAGGACCGGGATCCCCAGGTGGGCGGCGAGGCCCGCGGCGACGCCGCCGAGCACCCGGCCCTGGGGGGGCCGGCGCAGCGGGAGGCGCAGGGGTCGCTCGGTGGTCATGCTCCCGATCCTGGCACGTCAGGGGCGCCCCGGGGCGCACGATCTCGAGGTTTCAGGGTCGCCCGGCACCCCGAATCAGGGTCGTGTCAGGGCAGCACCCGATGCCGCGCGGGCTCCCCGATCGCCAGGATGGAGCCATGAGCACCGACGACCTCCCCCAGCCGCCCGGGCCGCAGCCCGGACCCGGTGGCGCCCCCGCCGCGGGCGGCACCCCTCCGCGCCGCACCGGCGACGGCTTCTTCGACTCCATCCGCCGCATGGGCGTCACCCGGTCCGACAACCGCTGGGTCGGCGGCGTCGCGGGCGGCGTGGCCGAGCGCTTCGGCCTGGACCCGCTGCTGGTGCGCGGCCTGCTGATCCTCAGCTTCTTCCTCACCGGCGCGGGCATCGTCATCTACGCGATCGCGTGGGCGCTGCTCCCGGAGCGGGACGGCCGCATCCATCTGCAGCAGGCGTTCCGCGGGGACTTCGACGTCGCGCTCCTCGGGGCGGTCGTCGCCCTCATCGTCGGCTTCGCCTGGGGCGACGGCCTGAGCTGGTGGGGTTTCGGGATCGAGTGGATCGGCGCGCTCCTGTGGGTGGCCGTCTGGGTCGGGATCGTCTGGCTGGTCGTCAAGCTGATCCGCGACCGCCGCCCCGGGAACGGGGGCCCCGGCGCCCCGCCCGCGCCGCCCTACCCCGCGGCTCCGCCCTACCCCGCCGCGCCCGCGCCGGGCACGACCGACGACCCCGCCGGGGGCGGGCCCTCGTCCGCGAGCTCCTTCACGCCGGCCCCGCCCGCCCCGTACCTGACGACTCCCCCGGCGCCGCAGCCGCCGGCCGAGCCCGCCAGCCCTTCCGGCGCCTGGGACGCCGCGCCCGCGGCGCCGTCCGGCACCTGGGCCGCCGCGCCCGCCCCGGCCGCTCCCCCGGCGGCGCCGGTCGTCGCGCCGCGCCCGCCGCGGCCCCCGCGCCCCGTGCGCCGGGGCCCCGGCGCAGCAGCGGTCGGCATCGTCCTCGGGCTCGTGCTGCTCGCCGGCGCGCTGCTCCTCGTCGCCGACCGCACCGGGAACCTCGGTCTCCCGCTCGGGCCCACGTGGCTGGGCGCCTCGATCGTGATCCTCGGGGCCGGGCTCGTCGTGACGGGCCTGCGGGGCCGCCGCGGCGGCGGCCTGACGTTCCTCGCGATCCTCGCGCTGATCGCCGGTGTCCTCACCTGGCCCTTCGCCGGGGACCGCACCTCCTGGGAGCTCTGGGACGCCGCGCCGCAGCAGCCCGGCGCAGCCGCCGTCGTCAGCGACGGCACCCTGCACCCGACGACGGCCGCCGAGGCCGAGGAGGGCGTGCACGTGCGCTTCGGCGACGCGACGATCGACCTCACCGACCTCGACCTGACCGACGTCCCGCTGGACGACCCCGTCGTCGTCCCCGTCACGATCTCCGCCGGCAACGCGACCGTCCTGATCCCCGACGGCACGGCCGTGGAGGCCGACGTCGAGGTCATCGCGGGCAACGCCGAGTGGTTCGTGGACGGCCAGGACCGCTCCGTCAACACCTACACCAACGGTCCCGTGCGGTTCACCACCGAGGAGGCTCGCGAGGCCGACGGCGCCCGCCTGCTGCTCGACGTCGGCGTGCGCGCCGGCAACCTGACCATCGAGGAGTCCTGATGAGCGACGACAAGCCCACCACGCCCGGCCCCGAGCCGGACGAGACCCAGGCCCTGCCGGCCGCAGACGAGACCCAGGCCCTGCCCGCGGCCGACGAGACGCAGGCCCTGCCCGCGGCCCACGAGACGCGGGCCCTGCCCGCGGCCGACGAGACCCGGGCCTTCCCGGCCTCGGGCGACACCCGCGCGTTCCCCGTGGCGGGGCCGGACGACCCGCTGTCGATCTTCGACCAGCCGGAGCGGCCCGCGGAACCCGCCTTTGCCGAGGACGCGTCCACGCGGCCGGCGGCGACCGTGCCGCGCACACCCGCCCCGGGCTACGGCGCCACCGTGCCCGAGCCGACGCCCGAGCCGGCCTCGTCCGGGTGGGCCTCGTCCGAGCCGGCGGAGGCGGTGCCCGCGACCCCGGTGGCACCGGCCCCCGTGGACGAGCCGCCCGCCAGCACCGGCCCGCGGGCGAGCACGATCGTGTGGGGCTTCCTCGTCGTCGCCTTCGGCGTGGGCCTGGTGGCCAACGCCGCGGGTGCGCACATCGACGTCGAGCTGGCCGCGATCGTGCTGCTCGCCGCGGCCGGAGCCCTGCTGGTGATCGGCTCCGTGGTGAGCGCGGTGCGCCGCCGACGCCGCCCGACGACCGCCCGCTGACGCGCACCGTCACGACGACGCGGCGGTGACCCGAGGGTCACCGC
>NZ_JBHTVZ010000008.1:0-22156 GCF_042792715.1 Isoptericola sp. NPDC056618
CCTTCGTCGCGGGGACGTATCCCTCCCGAAGTGGAGGGCGCCCTGGCGCCCGTGAACGCGTCCCCGCGACGAAGGCCTCGACCGGCTCGCCCGCACCGTGGTCTCAACAAGCTCGACCGACGGACGGGTCAGATCACGTCAGCTCGGTCACCGGCTCCACGCCACCGACGGTCGAGTCCAGCTCGATCACGCCGTACGTCCAGCCCCGGCGGCGGTACACCGCGGACGGACGGGCCGTCTCCTTCGAGATGAAGAGGAAGAAGTCGTGGCCCACCATCTCCATCTGGTAGACGGCGTCGTCGACGGTCATCGGCTCGGCGTGGTGCAGCTTGCGCCGGATCACCACCGGGGAGTCGCCCAGCTGCTCCTCGACGGCGTCACCGGGCTCGGCGAGCGCGACGGGTGCGGACGGCTGGGCCGCGGCGTCCGTGGCGGCGACCTCGTCGTAGGGGCGGACGTCCACGGACGGGAGGACGTCGCCGCCCGCACGGCGGCGGTGGTCCTTGCGGCGGTCGCGCGATCGGCGCAGCCGCTCGGTGAGCTTGTCCAACGCGATGTCGAGGGCTCCGAACCGGTCGTCCGCCGCGGCCTCCGCGCGGATCACGGGCCCCTTGTCGTGCACGGTGAGCTCGACCCGCTCCCGGACCTCGGAGAGCCGCGGGTTGTTCTCGCGCGTCACCTCCACGTCCACCCGGCGAGCGGCCGGTGCGAGCTGGGTGACCTTGCTCAGCTTGTCCTCCACGTGCCGGCGGAACCTGTCCGCCACCTCCGTGTGCCTGCCGACGACGACGATCTCCATCGTGTTGCTCCACTTCGTCGTGAGGCCGCCCACTTCACGAGCGGCCCGAGTCTGTCCGTCTGGGCACCCCGTCCGGGGCACCGTGCTCGGCACCACCTCCCGGGTCGCCGGACGCGAGTCCGGACCGCTCGTGGGTCGCACGGACGAGCGACCCGGACCGCAGTCTCGGGGGCGTCTCGCCCGCGTGGGACCCCCAGGCTAACCCCCTCTCGCGCGCCAGGGATACCGGTGGCTCGAGGAGGTTCGTCACCTCTTTCGTGACGGCCCCGGGAGGCGGGGTGGCGGCCAGCACGAGGGCGCCGAGGACGTCCGCGCCGACATCCTCGAGGGCGCGTTCCGCGGCCGCGAGCGTGGAGCCGGTCGTGACCACGTCGTCGACGAGCAGGACCGCGGGGCGGGTCCCGCCGGCGCGGGCCAGCACCCGGTCGCGGGTCGCCACGGACCCGGTGAGGTTGCGCGCGCGGGCGCGCGCGCCGAGTCCCACCTGGTCGCGCCCGTGGCCGCGCCGGGTCAGCGCGGGGACGACCGCCGCGCCGAGCCCCGCGTCGTGCAGCCCGGCCGCGGCGGCGCGGGCGAGGACGCGCACGTGGTCGCGTCCGCGCGCCCGGCGGGACGCCGCCGTCGAGGGTGCGCCGACCACGAGCAGCGGTCGCCCGGCGACGGCGCGCGCGACCGGCGTGGCGACCGCTCGCGCCGCCGACCGGACGGGCGGGCCCACGAGCCGGTCGAGGTCGGCGCGTCCACGGTCCTTCCACGCGACGACGAGCTCGCGCACCGGACCCGTGTAGGCCGCGAGCGCCCAGACCGGCAGCACGGGGACGCCGTCGAGCCGGTCCAGGCGCCCGGCCCCGGCCTCGACGCGGGCCGGCGGGCCGCCGAGCAGGGTCTCGCAGGCGGGGCACCAGCGCACGTCGAGGGCACCGCAGCCGGGGCACGACACGGGCACGACGAGGCGGCCGAGCTCGCGGAGCCACCGCACGGGTGGCGGGGTCGTCGTCGAAGGCATGCGGGCAGCGTGCCCCGCCCGCGACGCCGCGCGGTCGCCCGCGCCGGGGCCTGGGGAGGACGGCGGCCTGGGGGCAGCCTCGGGCCCCGTCCCCGTGCGGCGGCGGCGTCAGCCCGGGTAGGCGACCAGGTCGACGCCGTCGGACACCATCGACCACAGCGCGGAGCTCTGCCGCGAGTACAGGGTGCCCCCGCTGTCGATGGCGAGCATGGCCCCCGTCCCGACGGACGCCGTCACGGACCTCGGTCCCGGGACGCCGGGCTGGGCCCGGGACAGCCCGCCCTGGCCGGAGAGCCCGCCCACACCGGAGAGGAAGACCGCGGCGTCGCCGTCGGCCTCCTGGCCGATCAGGGCGAGCACGGCCTCGTCCTGCCATGCCGCCTGCGTCACCTGCCGCACGGAGGCGCCGACCTGCACGGGCGCCGAGAGGCCGGTCGGGACGTTCTCGGCGTCGCGGACCACGCCGGCCACGTGCACCAGGCGGCCGCTGGGGCCGGAGCTGACGATCGCGACGCGGGCGCCCTCCGGCGACACGTGCACGGACCGGACGGTCCGCGACGACAGCCAGTCGACGTCCAGGGTCCGCACCGCGCCGGACGGCATCGCGACGAGGAGCTCCGAGCCCTGCGCGCTCCACACGGCGCCGAACCGGTCGACGGACGGCGCCACGAGCTTCGCGCCGGACAGGAGCACGTCGGGCGCGCCGTCGCCGGTGACGCGGACGATGCGCCGCGTGCCGTCGCGCACCACGACCGGCTCGTCGCCGGGGCCGGCGGCGAGGGCCGTCGGGTCGAGGCCGGCGATGGAGACGGGCTCGTCCGGCTCGCGGAGCTCCCGCCCGACGACGCGCACGATCTCGCCGTCGGAGACGGCGAGCGCCTCCCCCGACGTCCGGGGCGGGGAGATCGCCGGGGCCTCGGCGGTCGTGAGCGGCGCGTTCTGGACGGACAGCACGACGGTGCGGCCCTCCCCCTCGGCGAGCGACGCCTGCAGCTGCGCGGTCGCGAGCGCGCGCTGGTCGGCGCTGGCCTGCGAGATCGTGGACGTGAGGCTCACGTCGATGGTGCCGTCGTCGGTCACCGTCACCGCGTCGATGGCGAGCGACGTGCCCTCCGGGATGACGGTCGTCGTCGAGTCCTGCAGCCACTCCGGCGGGCCGGCGAGGATCTCGCTGGTCGCGTCGGTGCGCCAGGTCTGGCGGGGGAACCACCGCATGTCGGGCACCCACCAGGCGAGGTCGGGCGTCGGGAAGTAGAGGGTCGTCGGGTGGAAGGCCTGGCCGAAGAACGCGGCGGGGAGCATGAGGCCGTCCTCGAGCTGGGAGATCCGCCACTCCCCGCCGGCGCTGCGCGACAGACCGAAGGACACCGTGAACTCGTTGGTCCGGGCCTCCTCGGTGTACATCCCGCGGTCGTCGAGCGTCGCGACCACGCGCACGGTCGCGTCGACCGTCGTCTCGGTCGCGTCGGCCGGGACGTCGGTGAGATCCAGCTCGGGGTCCTCCTCCAGCACGAGCACGCGCGCGTACCGGTCCCAGCCCTCCCACGCCTCGTCCGTGACGTACTCCTGCGCGACGGCGAACGACGAGCTCGACGTGGGGCCGAGCTGCGCCACGCTGAGGAACCCCTGCACCACCTGGTCAGGGCTCGCGCCGGCCGCGGGACCCGACGCGATGTAGCCGATCTCGCTGATGTTCTCCAGCTCGGTGTCGCCGTCGCGCACCGGCCCGTTCGTGGGGATGCGGGCGCACGCGACGGTGATGGCGAGCACGGCCAGGACGGAGACGAGGGCGGCCGGCAGCGCCGCGAGCCGACGGCGCGGGCGGCGCGCGGGCCTGGGGGTGAGGGGCGCCGTCATCGGGTCTCCTCCTCGTCGTCCGGCCGGGCGGACGGGACGGGCGCGTGGGCGATGTCCAGGCCGTCGGCGTCCACGACCCCGAGCTCGGGGATGGCCGTCGGCGTGGGGCCGGTCGGCGGGTTCACGACCGGGAGCTGGCCGGTGGGCGGCGCCGTGACGCCGGTCGACGGGCCCTCGAGCGGCAGCGGCGAGCCGTGCAGCCGGATCCCGGCCCGGCGCGGCAGCGTGAGCCGGAAGCTCGCGCCCTCCCCGAGGCGCCCCCACGCCTCGAGGCGGCCCGCGTGCAGGCGCGCGTCCTCGAGGGAGATCGCGAGGCCCAGACCGGTGCCGCCGGTGGTGCGGGCGCGGGCGGGGTCCGCGCGCCAGAAGCGGTGGAAGACGCGGTCGATGTCCTCGGGGGCGAGCCCCACGCCATGGTCGCGCACGACGACGGCCACCGCGTCGGCGTCGACCCCGACCGTGACCTCGACCGGCTTGCCCTCGGCGTGCTCGACGGCGTTCACCACGAGGTTGCGCACGATGCGCTCGACGCGCCGCGGGTCGACGTCCGCCGTCGCCGGCTCGTCCGGGAGCGTCACGGACAGGAAGACGTGCTTGGTCTCGGCGAGCGGCATCGACGTGTCCGCCACGGCCACGACGACGTCGCGCAGGTCGCGCTGCTCGACGTCGAGCACGGCCGCGCCGGCGTCGAACCGGCTGATCTCCAGCAGGTCGGTGAGGAGGATCTCGAAGCGGTCGAGCTGCGTGTACAGCAGCTCGGCGGAGCGGCGGGCGGCGGGGTCGAGCTCGTCGCGGGACGCGTGGATGACCTCGCCCGCCATCCGGATCGTGGTCAGCGGCGTGCGCAGCTCGTGCGAGACGTCGGAGACGAAGCGGCGCTGCGCGGCGGAGAGCTCCTCCATCCGCGCGATCTGGTCCTCGAGGTTCCCGGCCATCTCGTTGAACGTGCGGGTGAGGGTCGCCATCTCGTCCTGGCCCTTGGCGTCCGGCAGCCGCTCGTCCAGGTGGCCGTCGGCCAGCCGCGACGCGACGGTCGCCGCACGGCGCACCGGCGCGACCGTCTGCCGGGTCACGACCCACGTGAGCGCGCCGAGCAGCGCGAGGATCGCGAGCGCGCCGAGCGCGAGGGTGCGCTGCACGAACGACAGCGTCTCCTGCTCGGCCTGCAGGGAGTAGATCGCGTACAGCTCGTAGGTGCCGATGGACGGCACCTCGACCGTCGACCCGACGATGACGCCCGGCTCCGGCGCCTCGGTGTCCGTGTACTCGGCGGGGATCTGCGTGGACTGCAGCACCTGGCCCTCGGTGGCGCGCGTCGCCTCCCGCAGGTCCTCGCCGATGATGCTCTTGAGGCCGATCTGCGTGCCCGTCTCGGCGAGCCGGTTCGGCTGGTCGGGGGGTCTGAGCAGCAGGAAGTCCTGCGCGCTCGACGCCCCGGCCGCCAGCGTGCGCACCATCTGCACGAGCAGGAGCTGCAGGTCGGAGTTCGAGGTCGCGGGCGAGGAGTCGAAGGCGCTGCGCACCTGCTCGGTCATCGAGGCGTTCTCGCGCTCGATGCGGTCGACGCGCTGCTCGTACAGCCCGTCGCGGATCGAGATCGACAGGTAGAGGCCGAGCAGCGCGACCGCGACGACGCCCAGCGCGAGCGCCGACGTCACGACCCTCAGCTGCAGGGACGACCGCCACCGCCGGACGAGGTACCGGGTCCGCGAGACGGTCCAGGCGCGCCACCGCCGCCACGTCCGGCGGACGCGGCGGGCGGCGGGCTCAGCGCGGGGCACCGGCCTTGTAGCCCACGCCGCGCACGGTCAGCACGACCGTCGGGTTCTCGGGGTCGCGCTCCACCTTGGAGCGCAGGCGCTGCACGTGCACGTTGACCAGGCGGGTGTCGGCGCTGTGCCGGTAGCCCCAGACCTTCTCGAGCAGCACCTCGCGGGTGAAGACCTGCCAGGGCTTGCGGGCCAGCGCCACGAGCAGGTCGAACTCCAGCGGGGTGAGGCTGATGCGCTCGCCGTCGCGCACCACGTTGTGGCCGGTGACGTCGATCTCGACGTCGCCGATGCGCAGCCGCTCGGGGCCGGGGTCGTCGTTGCGGCGCAGCCGGGTGCGGATGCGGGCGACGAGCTCCTTGGGCTTGAACGGCTTCGTCACGTAGTCGTCGGCGCCGGACTCGAGGCCGAGCACGACGTCGACCGTGTCCGTCTTGGCGGTGAGCATGATGATCGGGACGCCGGACTCGGCGCGGATCTCGCGGGCGACCTCGATGCCGTCCTTGCCGGGCAGCATCAGGTCGAGCAGGACGAGGTCGGGCTGCTCGTCGCGGAAGGCGACGAGGGCACCGTCGCCGTCGGCGCAGAACGTCGGCTCGAACCCCTCGGACTTCAGGACGATGCCGATCATCTCGGACAGCGCAGTGTCGTCGTCGACCACCAGGACACGGGACTTCATGCGGCCATTCTGCCAGCCACGGCGGCAGGTCCGGTGGAAGGCCGCGTGAGCGGGCGGGCGCGCCGTACTAGGGTCGGGGCGACCGGCGTCACACCCGGTCCCTCCAGCACTCCACCAGCACTCCACCAGCACAGCCCCGACAGTCCCGTCCGCCGACGTCGCGTCGGCACGACCCGACCGCCCTGCAGCCCGGGAGGCCGCGATGAGCACGCCCGACCAGCCCCAGCCGCCGTCCGGCTGGGGGGACGCCCCCGAGCCGCCCCGCTACGGCCAGCGCGCGCCCGAGGGCGCCCCGCAGCCGCCCACCTCCGGGCAGTACGGGCAGGGCCAGTACGGGCAGGGCCAGTACGGGCAGGGCCAGTACGGGCAGGGCCAGTACGGGCAGGGCCAGTACGGGCAGAGCCCCTACGGCCCGCGGCCGCCGGCTGCGCCGCCGGCGACGAAGCCCGGCGTCGTGCCGCTGCGGCCGCTGTCGCTCGGCGAGATCTACGACGGCGCGTTCACCGCGATCCGGCACAACCCGAAGGTGATGCTCGGCGCCGCCACCCTCGTGATCCTGGTCGCGACGGTGCTCGGCGTGCTGGTCGCGCAGCTCATCGTGCCGTCGATCTCGTCGTCGTTCTCCACGCTGGCCGAGTCCGACCCGGAGATCACCGAGCTCGGGTTCGACAACCTCATCGCCCAGACGCTCGCGTCGTCCCTCGGCATGAGCGTGACCCTGCTGCTCGCCCAGCCCGTGGTGGAGGGCATCCTCACCGTCTCGGTGAGCCAGTCGGTCATCGGCCGCAAGCTGAGCCTCGGCGAGGTCTGGGAGCGGCTCCGCGGGCGTGTCGGCCGGCTCATCGGCTGGGCCCTGCTGCGCACGCTCGCCGGTGCGGTCGGCACGTTCGTCTGGTTCTTCGTCCTGGTCCTGCTCGTCGCCCTCGTGAGCGAGCAGTCCACGGGGGCCGCCGTCGGCCTCGGGCTCCTGCTCGGCGCCGGGTACGTCGTGGTCGTCGTGTGGCTGGGCGTGCGCATCGGGCTCGTCGCGCCCGCGCTGGCGCTCGAGGGGCAGGGCCTGGGCAGCACGATCGCGCGCGCCTGGCGGCTGACGCGCGGGTCCTTCTGGCGCCTGTTCGGCATCTACCTGCTCGCGATGATCATCGTGAGCGCCGCCGCGTACATCATCACGATCCCTCTCGGCCTCATCGCGGGCGTGATCGGCGGGACCGGCGGCAGCACCGAGTCGTTCACGACCGCGACCGTGGTCATGAGCGTGCTGTCGTCGGTCATCTCGGCCGCGATCACGACGATCTTCGTGGCGGCGGTCGTCGCCCTGCTCTACATCGACGTGCGGATGCGCCGCGAGGGTCTGGACGTGCAGCTCGCCGCGGCGGCGCAGTCGTCCGACGGCGGACGGCCCGGCGGCGAGCCCGGACCCCCGCCCGGCATGCTCGCGTGAGCGGCGCGTCGGCGGTGGTGCACGAGGTCGTGACGACCCTGCTCGTCGACGTGCCCGCCGCCGTGCCCGTGGACCCCGACCGGGAGACGGCGCACCGCTGGCTGCTGGAGGAGCTGTCGCGACCCGAGTACTCCACGCAGCCGTCGCTGCTGGAGCGCCTGCTCACCTGGCTCGGCGACCTGTTCGACGGCCTGACCCTCGGCGAGGGGCGGTTCCCGCTCGCGTTCGTGGTCGTGGTGGTCGTGGTGCTCGTCGCCGCGCTCGCCTGGTGGGTGGCCGGGCCCGTCCGCCTGGCCCGCCGCCGTCGGCGCTCCGTCGTCGTGCTCGACGGCGACGAGCGCACCGCGGCCGAGCTGCGGGCGTCCGCCGACGACGCGGCCGCCCGCGGCGACTGGTCCGCGGCCGTGCTGGACCGGTTCCGCGCACTCGTGCGCTCCCTGGAGGAGCGCGTCGTGCTGGACGAGCGCCCCGGCCGGACGGCGCAGGAGGCGGCGCACGACGCCGCCACGCGGCTGCCCGCCGTCGCCGCCGAGCTGCACGACGCGGCCCGCCTGTTCGACGACGTCTGCTACGGCACGCTGCCCGCCGGTCCGGAGGACGACCGCCGACTGCGCGACCTCGACGAGCGGGTGCGCGGGCTGCGGCCCGAGCCGCTCGCGGCCGCCGCGGCACCGGACGGGGTGGGGACGCCGTGACGGCCCCGACGCAGACCACGCCGGACGCCGTGGTCTCGCCGGTCGTGACGGGGGACGGCACCACCGGCCGCGGCCGCACCGCCGACCGCTGGCGCCGGACCCGCTGGACGCTGCTGGTACTCGGGGTGCTCGCCCTCGTGGTGGCCGTGCTGGCCGTGCAGCGCCCGGCCACGTCCACCACCCCGTACGCGCCCGACAACGCGCAGCCGACCGGTGCCCGCGCCGTCGCGCAGGTGCTCGGGCGCCAGGGCGTCGAGGTCCGCCACGTGACCCGGGTCGCGGACGCCGTCGCGGCGGCCGGGCCGGGCACGACGCTGCTGGTGACGCCCGGGAGCATGCTGCTGCCCGAGCAGGTGGACGCCCTGGCCGGCGTCGACGCGGACATGGTGCTGCTCGGTGCCGACGACGAGCTGGTGCGCGCGGCCACCGACGGCGCCGTCAGCCGCACGCCCGGGGCCGCCGCCCCCGCGTTCGCCGTCGAGCCGGCGTGCGACCTCCCGCTCGCCACGCGCGCCGGCACGATGTGGCTCACGCCCGGCCTGCAGGTCGAGCCCGGGGCCGACGACGTCACCCTCTGCTGGCCGGTCGACGGGCCGGCGGGGCTGGCGCGCGTCGAGCCGGCGGGGGCCGACGGTGGACGGGTCGTGACCGCCGTCGACGACCCGTCCTTCGTCACCAACGACGCGGTGCTGGACAACGGCAACGCGGCGCTCGCGCTGGGCCTGCTGGGCGCGCAGGAGACGCTCGTGTGGCTCGTGCCCGACCCGCTGGACACGAGCTCGACCGGCGAGGGCGGCGCGCCGTCCGCCGGCGCCGGCGTCCTGCCGCCCTGGGCGGGCGTCGTCGGCCTGTGGGCGCTGCTGGTCGTGCTCGTCGCCGCGGTGTGGCGGGCGCGCCGGCTGGGACCGCTGGTCGCGGAGGAGCTCCCGGTCGTGGTCCGCTCCGCCGAGACCACCCGCGGCCGCGGCCGCCTCTACCGGCGGACCAGGTCCCGCGGGCACGCCGCCGCGGGCCTGCGCGCCGCCACCGCCGAGACCGTCGCGCGCCGCCTGGGCGTGCCGCGGTCCGCCGACGCCACGGCCCTCACCGAGGCCGTCGCCCGCGCCACCGGGCGGTCCGCGCACGACGTGGCCGACCTGCTGTACGGCCCACCACCCCACGACGACGACGCGCTCACCGAGCTCGCGCGTCGGCTCGACACCCTGGAGAGCGAGGTCCACCGATCGTGACGACCCCCGACGAGAACCCGCAGGGCACGCCGCCCGCGGCCCCTGTCGAGACCACCGCGTCGACCACCGCGTCGACCACACCGTCGACCACCGCCCCGGGCGACCCGGCGCCCCCGTCGGCACCCCCGGCACCGCAGGCCGCTCCCCCGGCGCCTGACGCCGCGGGCGCCCCGTCCCGCGAGCTGCGCGCCGCGCTCGCCGGCGTGCGCAGCGAGGTGGGCAAGGCGGTCGTGGGCCAGGACTCCGCGGTGACGAGCCTGCTCATCGCGCTGCTCTGCTCCGGCCACGTGCTGCTCGAGGGCGTGCCCGGCGTCGCGAAGACCCTGCTGGTGCGGGCGCTCGGCGCGTCGCTCGACCTGTCGACGAAGCGCGTGCAGTTCACGCCCGACCTCATGCCCGGCGACGTCACCGGGTCCCTGGTGTACGACGCGCGCACGGCCGAGTTCTCGTTCCGTGAGGGGCCGGTCTTCACGAACCTGCTGCTCGCGGACGAGATCAACCGCACGCCCCCGAAGACGCAGGCGTCCCTGCTGGAGGCGATGGAGGAGCGTCAGGTGTCCGTCGACGGCACGCCGCGGCCCCTGCCGGACCCGTTCGTCGTCATCGCCACGCAGAACCCGGTGGAGCACGAGGGCACGTACCCGCTGCCCGAGGCGCAGCTCGACCGCTTCCTGCTCAAGGTGGTGCTTCCCGTCCCCGAGCGCGAGCAGGAGATCGAGGTGCTGGCCCGGCACGCCGCCGGGTTCGACCCGCGCGACCTGGGCGCCGCGGGCGTCCGGGCGGTCGCCGGCCGCGAGCAGCTCGCCGCCGCGCGGGCCGAGGTGCGACAGGTCCAGGTGGCGCCCGAGGTGCTCGGCTACGCCGTCGACCTGTGCCGCGCCACCCGCCGCTCCCCCTCGCTCTCGCTCGGCGTGTCCCCGCGCGGCGCCACCGCGCTGCTCGCGACGTCGCGCGCCTGGGCCTGGCTGTCGGGGCGCTCGTACGTGACGCCCGACGACGTGAAGGCGCTCGCGCACCCCACGCTCCGGCACCGCGTGCAGCTGCGGCCCGAGGCGGAGCTCGAGGGCGTCACCGCCGAGAGCGTCCTCACGACCGTGCTCGCGACCGTCCCCGTCCCCCGCTGAGCGGGACCCGGACATGGCGCTGACGTGGCGCGCCGTCGTGCTGGCGGCGCTCGGGGTGATCCCGGTGGTCCTGTTCCCCGTGCCGGGGACGGTCGTGGTGTGGGCGCTGGTCGTGGCGGCCGTGTGCGCCGTCGACGTCGCTCTCGCCGCGTCCCCGCGCGCCGTCGCGCTCCAGCGCCGCACGCCCCGCTCCGTGCGGCTCGGCACGACGGCCCGTTCGGAGCTGGTGGTCACCAACACCGCCCGACGGCGGCTGCGCGCGGTCGTCCGCGACGCCTGGCCGCCGTCGCTGGTGCCGGACGCGAGCCTGCGCACCGACGGCGCGGCGGCCGGCGAGCCGCTCGTGGCCCGGTCGGCCCGGCACGACGTCGACCTGCCGCCCGGCGAGTCCGTCCGCGTGCGCACCCCGCTGCGTCCGACCCGCCGGGGCGACCGCGCCGCCGGGCCGGTGACGGTCCGTTCGTTCGGCCCGCTGCGCGTCGCCGCCCGCCAGGCGTCGATCCCGGTGCCGGCCCGGCTGCGCGTGCTCCCCGAGTTCGCCAGCCGGCGCCACCTGCCCTCCCGGCTGGCGCGGCTGCGCGAGATGGACGGGCGGGCCGCCGTGCAGGTGCGCGGCGAGGGCACCGAGTTCGACTCGCTGCGCGAGTACGTGGTGGGCGACGACGTGCGCTCGATCGACTGGCGCGCCACCGCCCGCCGCGGCGACGTCGTCGTGCGCACCTGGCGGCCCGAGCGCGACCGGCGCGTGGTGATCGTGCTCGACACCGGCCGCACGTCCGCCGCGCGGATCGGCACTGCCGCCGCGGCCGACACCGAGCGGGCGCTCGAGGGCGCGGACGACGACGCGCCGTCGTCGCTCGGCGGCACGCGGCTGGAGGCGGGCATCGAGGCCGCGCTGCTGCTCGGGGCGCTCGCCGACCGCGCGGGCGACCGCGTGCAGGTGCTGGCGTACGACCGGGCGCTGCGGGCCCGGGTCGCGGGCGCGTCCGGCCCGCGGCTGCTGCCCGCGCTGGCGGAGTCCCTGTCGACCGTCGAGCCCGCCCTGCTGGAGACGGACTGGCCCGGCCTCGTCGGGCAGGTGCGCCAGCGGGTCTCGCAGCGCTCGCTCGTGGTGCTGCTGACGTCGCTGGACCCGGCGGCCGTCGAGACGGGCCTGCTGCCGGTGATCGACCGGCTCTCCGGCACCCACCAGGTGGTCGTCGCGGCCGTCGCCGACGCGGACGCCGCCCGGCTGCGCGCCGACCGGTCGTCGGCGGCCGCCGTCTACGACGCGGCGGCCGCCGCTCGTGCCGACCTGGAGCGGGCGGCCGTCTCCACCGTGCTGCGCCAGCACGGGGCCGAGGTCGTCGAGGCGTTGCCGGACGACCTCGCTCCCCGGCTCGCGGACACCTACCTCGCGCTCAAGGCCGCCGGACGGCTCTGACCCCGCAGTCGCGAGGGTGCCGGTCAGCCGACGGTCGGCACGACCTCGCCGGCGCGGTCGGCGTCCAGGTCCCCCGTCAGCCCTGCCGCGGTGGCGCGCCGGCCCAGCACGACGACGTAGACCCAGAACCCGGCGAGCGCGATCGCGCCGATGACGATCTTGAGCCACCAGGGCAACGTCGAGCCCGTGACGTAGCCCTCGATCAGACCGGACACCGCGAGCGCCCCGGCGAGCCCGATCGCGACGGTCACGAGCGCGCGCCCCTCCTGCGCCAGCGCGACGGTGCGCGGCCGCGGGCCGGGCGACACCGCCGTCCAGAACAGCTTGAGGCCGGCGGCGCCGGCGACGAACACCGCGGTGAGCTCGAGCAGCCCGTGCGGCGCGATGAGCTGCAGGAACACGTCCAGCTCGTCGTAGGCCGCCATCATGCCGCCGGTGGCGCCCACGCCCACCGCGTTCTGGATCAGCACGTAGGCCGGCCAGACGCCGGTGATCCCGAGGCCCACGCACTGCGCGGCGATCCACGCGTTGTTCGTCCACACCATGGCGGCGAAGGACGCGCCCGGGTCGTAGTACGACGCGAACGCCTCGTTGACGTACGCCTCGCGCTCGGCGGGCGTGCCCATCTGCGCGAGGACGTCCGGGTCCGTGGCGACGCGGTACCCGGCGACGACGGCGAGCGCGAGGCACACCACGACGACGCCGAGGGTCCACCAGCGCACCCGGTACAGCGCCGCGGGCACCGTCACCGCGACGAAGCGGACGACGTCGGCCCAGGCCGGCTCGTGCGTGCCCGTGGCCCGCACGCGGGCCCGGCTCAGCAGGTCGGAGAGCCGGGTGACGAGCACCGGGTCGGGCGCGGCCGACCGCACCGTGGACAGGTGCGTCGCGACCGCCTGGTACAGCCGCACCAGCTCGTCGGCCTCCGCGCCGTCGAGGCGCCGCTTGCGGGTGAGCTGCTTCAGCCGGTCCCACTGCGGGCTGTGCACGGCGGTGAAGGCGTCGAGGTCCACGGTCGATACCCTTCCACACGGGACACGTCGCACGAGCGGGGGATGCACATGCAGGACGGGATCGTCATCGGCGAGGGCGTGGTGCTCGACGCACGGCCGGCGTCGTTCGTCAGCCGGGCGCTGGCGGCGCTGCTCGACCTCGCGGCGCTCGCGATCGTCGGGATCACGCTGCTGGTCGTCGTGGCCCTGCAGGACGTCGCGATCGACGAGCAGTGGGCCCGGGTGGCGGGCGTCGTCGCCGCGGCGCTCGTGATGGTCGTGATCCCGACGACGGTCGAGACGCTGAGCCGGGGCCGCTCGCTGGGCAAGCTGATCACCGGGCTCCGCGTCGTGCGCGACGACGGCGGCCCGGTGCGCTTCCGCCACGCCTTCGTGCGGGCGCTGGTGGGCATCGGCGAGCTGTGGCTGACGGTCGGGAGCGTCGCGCTGGTCGCGTCGCTGTCCAACGCGCGCGGCAAGCGGCTCGGCGACCTGCTGGCCGGCACGTACGTCATCCGCGTGCGGGGCGGCCGCGCCCGGACGGTCCCGCTGGGCATGCCGCCGGAGCTGGCCGCCTGGGCCCGCACGGCCGACATCCGGCGGCTGCCCGACGGTCTGGCCCTCGCCGCACGGCAGTTCCTCGACCGCGCTCCCCGGCTCGCGCCCGCGTCCCGTGCGGGCCTGGCCGACGACCTGGCCGGCCGCGTCGAGCCGTTCGTCGCCCCCGGTCCGCCGCCTGGCACGCCGCCCGAGGCGTTCCTGCACGCCGTCCTGCACGAGCGCCGCGACCGCGAGCTCGAGCGCGGGCAGGCCGAGCAGGCGCGGGCCGAGGCCCGCGCCGCCAGCCTGCACCGCCTGCCGTACGCCGTCCCCGACCCGCCCCGCTGACCGCACCGGCGGTCAGCGGCGACGGTCCTCGAAGCGGCCGAAGACGCGCACCAGGCCGAGCAGCACCAGCAGGTACGCCGCGAACCAGACCGGGCGCGACCCCCACCAGTCCGCGCCCCACGCGGCCGGCAGCTCCTGCCCGAGCCCGAGGAGCGCGACCCCCACGACGGCGAACATCGCGGTGAGGTGCCACAGGTAGACGGTCATCGACCGGCGGGCCAGGGCACCGACGGCCCGCGCTCCCGCCCCGGACGCGGTGCGTCGCACGAGCGCGGCGCGGAACAGCAGGACCAGGCACACCTGGGCGACTGCGTGCGCGACGACGGGCGCCGTCGGCGGGCCGAGGTTGGAGATCTTGTCGCCGGGCATCCCGACGAGGCTGAGCGGGTACGGGCCCACCGCCACCAGCACGGCCGTCGCGGCGACCGCTGCCACGGCGCCGGCGGTGAGGAGCAGCCGGGCGGTGCGGCCGGCGAGCGGGTCGGCGGTCGCGCCGGTGGTCCGGTCGAGGGCTGGACGGCGCGGGTCGCTGCGCTCGGAGGCGTACGCGATCCCGGCGAGGAACGGCGCGGCCCAGGCGAGCAGCACGTCGGCCCAGGCCAGCCCGCCGGTGAGCTCACCGGGGAGCCCGAACCGCAGCGCGTCGAGCGCCAGCGGCAGCGCCACGGCGACGGCGAGCGCACCCCACCGCCAGCGCTGCCAGGCGGCCCGCAGCACCGGGGTGAGCGCCATGAGCACCACCCACACCCCGAGGAACCACAGCAGCTGCGGCGCCATCCGCGCCATCCGCCACACCGCGTCGTCGGGCACCCCGAGCGCGAGCAGCGCGGCGACCGCGAGCGCCCAGGCCCCGACGAACGCCCCGACGGGCCGGGCCGTCGCCCGCAGCCTCGCCAGGACGGTTCCGGCCCAGCCGCGGCCACCCACGACGGTGGCCCCGCGCTGGTACCCGGCGGAGGCGCCGGCAGCGAAGAACAGCAGGGCCAACGGCTGCAGCCAGGTCACGAGCCAGCCGGCGCCGTGCCCGAGCGCGTTGCCGACGAGGAGCGTCCGCCCGTCCCACGTCGCCTCCGCCATCAGCCAGTGCAGCAGCACCACCCCGAGGGTGCCGAGCGCCCGGACGACGTCGACGAACGGGTCGCGGGCCCGGCGCGGACGGGCGACGGGCGCGGCGTCCGGCGCCGTGGACCGGGAGGGGGTGTCGGGGCGCCGCGTCGCGACCGGTGGCGGTGCGGACGGCGAGGGCGGGGCGGGGGCGTCGAGGACGGCCACGATGGCTCCTGAGGCTGGGCGACGAGGACCCTCCCAGCCTCGTGACCTGCGGCGTCGTCCGACATGGGCCTGACCCCCGCGTCGTCCGGCGTCTCCCCCGCACCGTCCGGGGGGACACCCCCCCGCCCAGCGCGCGAGTTGTCAGGGCGTCAGGCGTCGACGCCCAGGTAGCGCAGGACGGCGAGCACGCGCCGGTGGTCGGCGGAGTCCTGCGGCAGGTCGAGCTTCGTGAAGATGGCGGCGACGTTCTTCTCCACCGCCCCGTACGACAGGTAGAGCTGCTCGGCGATGGCGCCGTTGGAACGGCCCTGCGCCATGAGCTCCAGGACCTCCTTCTCGCGCGGCGTCAGGCGGCCGACGCCGTCCTCCGGCGAGCGGTGCGCGCCCATGAGCTGGCGCACCACCTCCGGGTCGAGCACCGTCTCCCCCGCCGCGACCCGACCGAGCGCGGCGACGAAGTCCCCGACGTCGGCGACGCGGTCCTTGAGGAGGTAGCCGACGCCGCGCGGGTCGCCCTCGAGCAGCCGGGACGCGTAGCGCGTCTCGACCCACTGCGAGAACACGAGCACCGGCAGCCCGGGGTGCGCGGCGCGCAGCGCCTCGGCCGCGCGCAACCCCTCGTCCGTGTGGGACGGCGGCATGCGGATGTCGGCGACGAGGACGTCGGGCAGGGCGCCGGCGGCGGCGAGGGTCGTGACCTCGCGGACGAGGGCGTCGCCGTCGGGCACCGCCGCGACGACGTCGTGCCCCCGGCGGGACAGGAGCGCGACGAGGCCGTCGCGCAGGATGGCGGAGTCCTCGGCGACGACGACGCGCAGCGGGCTCGAGCCGGTCGCCGGGCCGGTCGACGCCCCGGGCGTCATCGGCGGGCCCCGGGGGCGGGCAGCGGGATGGTCACGGTGATCACCGTAGGCCCTCCCGCCGGGCTGACCACCCGGAGCGTGCCGTCGACGCCCGACAGCCGGTCCGTGAGCCCGGCGAGGCCGCTGCCCCTGCCCGACGGGTCGGGGGCGCGCACCGCGGCGCCGCCCACGCCGTCGTCGTGCACGCGCAGCACGAGCGCACGCACGGCGGCCCCGGTCGCGGCGTCCGCGACGGGCTCGACGCCCGCCACGACGTCGACGCCGGTCGCCCGGGCGTGCTTGGTCGCGTTGGCGACCAGCTCGGCGACGGCGAAGTAGGAGATGGCGGTGACGCTGGGCGGGAGGTCCGCCCCGTCGAGCCCGACGGCGTGCACGCGCACGGGCAGGGCGGCGCGCGCGGCGAGCGTCTCGAGGGCGACGGCGAGGCCTGCGTCCAGGGCGGGCGGGCGGATGCCGCGCGCGAGCTCGCGCAGCTCGGCGAGCGTGTCCTTCGTGCTGGAGTGCGCCGTCTCCAGGACGGCGGCGAGCTCCGCGGTGTCGATGCCGCCGGTGCCGTCGGTGCCGTCCGTGCCGTCGCGCAGCAGCTCGCGCGCCTCGCCGATCTGCATGGCGACGGCCACGAGGTGCGCCTGGGTGCCGTCGTGCAGGTCGCGCTCGATGCGGCGCAGGCGCTCGTCGGCGTCCTCGACGGTGACGGCGCGGGCCCGCTCGGCGTACGCCACCCGCAGGCTGGCCCGCGTGGGGCTGAGCAGCCCCTCCGCCAGCATCCGGAAGAGGCCGACGAACAGGGACTGCACCTGCGGCCACAGGTAGAACAGGATCAGGCCGACCGCCGCCAGCAGGAGCTGGCGGGCCGGCGTGTCGACGAACCAGTCCGTGCCGAACGAGGCGCCCCGGTGCCAGGTGCCGTCGCCCGCCTGCTGCGCCGGCAGCCAGCGCGACCAGAACCAGTGCGTCATCCCGCCGAGCGCCACGGCGAGGAACACGGTGCTCACCACGAACGCCGCGATCGCCAGGGGGAACGTCACCACCATGTACAGCAGCCCGCGCCAGGCGGTCGCGTCGCCGAGCATCCCGCCGAGGCGCCGCCAGAATCCCTTCCGCGGCTGCCGCGGCGCGGGCTCGGCGATCTCGACGCCGAGGTAGCGCACCGCCATCCGCCGGTAGACCGACGCCCACCCGCGCGCACCGAGCAGCACGCCGCCCGCCACGAACAGGCCCACGACCGTCACCGCGACGCCCGCCATGAACGACACGGTGAACAGGGCGTACGCGAGCGCGAACGGCGCGAGCAGCAGCGCGAGCCACAGGAAGCCGTAGGCGCGCCACGTCCGGCCGTCGAACGGGGCGAGGAGGAACGGCGGCGCCCCGTCCGTCGTCGCCCGCGGGGACACCGCCGGGCGCTCGGCGGGCTGCGTGGCCGGCGGCGGGGTCGGCGGGGTCGCGGGCGGCGGCACCTGGCCGTCGGTGGACGTCATGCTGGTCATGCTTCCAGGCTGCCGCCCGCGGCGCCGCGCCGACATCCGGCGCGCCACCCTGCGCACGGGGGCTGTCCCCCGTGCCCGGCCCGCGACCTGTCAGGGCCAGGAGCATCAGAACATGCGCGTGGCCCTGACAGGTCAGTAGCGGTAGTGCTCCGGCTTGTACGGACCCTCCACCGGCACGCCGATGTACTCGGCCTGCTCCTTGCTGAGCTCGGTGAGCCGGACGCCGAGGGCGTCGAGGTGCAGGCGCGCGACCTTCTCGTCGAGCACCTTGGGCAGGCGGTACACCTGCCGCTCGTACTGCCGCTCCTCGGCCGGGCGGGCCATGTCGGCGAACAGCTCCATCTGGCCGATCACCTGGTTGGCGAACGAGTTCGACATGACGAACGACGGGTGGCCGGTCGCGTTGCCCAGGTTGAGCAGGCGCCCCTCGGACAGCACGATGATCGACCGCTCGGGGCGCTCCACGCCGTCGGGCCCGACGCCGGCGGGCAGCGTCCACTCGTGCACCTGCGGCTTGATCTCGGTCTTCACGACGCCCGGCACGGCGGCGAGGCCGGCCATGTCGATCTCGTTGTCGAAGTGCCCGATGTTGCCGACGACGGCCTTGTCCTTGAGCGCGAGCATGTGCTCGACGCGCACGACGTCCTTGTTGCCCGTCGTGGTGATGACGAAGTCGGCCTCGCCGATCGTCTCGTCGAGCCGGGCCACCTGGAAGCCGTCCATCGCCGCCTGCAGCGCGCAGATCGGGTCCACCTCGGACACGATGACGCGCGCGCCCTGGCCGCGGAACGCCTCGGCCGCGCCCTTGCCGACGTCGCCGTAGCCGCACACGAAGGCGACCTTGCCGCCGATGAGGATGTCGGTGGCGCGGTTGATGCCGTCCGGCAGCGAGTGGCGGATGCCGTACTTGTTGTCGAACTTCGACTTGGTGACCGAGTCGTTGACGTTGATCGCCGGGAAGATCAGCTCCCCCGCCTCGGCGAGGTGGTAGAGCCGGTGCACGCCCGTCGTCGTCTCCTCGGTGACGCCGCCGATGCTCTGCGCGATCGTCGTCCAGCGCAGCGGGTCGGAGTCGAGCGCCCGGCGCAGCACGGCGCGCACCACGTTCATCTCGTGGGTGTGGTCGGGCTCGCCCGGCAGCGTGTCCGGCGGCACGACGCCGGCACGCTCGTACTGCAGGCCGAGGTGCACCAGCATCGTGGCGTCGCCGCCGTCGTCGAGGATGAGGTTGGGGCCGCCCTGGCCGTTCTCCGCGCCGGGCCACACGAGGATCTGCTCCGTGCAGTCCCAGTACTCCTCGAGGCTCTCGCCCTTCCACGCGAACACGGGGACGCCCTGCGGGTCCCCGGGGGTGCCGTGCGGGCCGACGACGATCGCCGCGGCCGCCTCGTCCTGCGTGCTGAAGATGTTGCAGCTGGCCCAGCGGACCTCGGCGCCGAGCGCGACGAGCGTCTCGATGAGGACGGCGGTCTGGACCGTCATGTGCAGGGAGCCGGCGATGCGGGCGCCGGCCAGCGGCTGCGCCTCGCCGTACTCGGCGCGCAGCGCCATGAGGCCGGGCATCTCGTGCTCGGCGAGCCGGATCTGGTGCCGGCCGGCCTCCGCCAGCGCGAGCGAGCGCACCTTGTAGCGGCCGGGAGCCTCGTCGAAGCCGGTCGCGCCGGGTGCCTCAGCGGTCGTGGACATGGTCGCCCTCCTGGGGTCTGCGGTATGAGCCGTGTGCGCTGGGGGCTCCCGTCTGCGCGTGGCCCGGCGTGTCCGCACGGGCCAGCACCCAGGGTAGACCGCGGCACCTCCCGGACGCAGCGAGGCCGGCACTCCTCCTGGGTGCCGGCCTCGCCCGGCGGGTCCTGGTGGGACGGCGGCGCGTCTCAGGCGTTCTTCGACGCGCGGTTGCACCCTGCAGCTCGGCCAGGGTCCCGGCGACTCCCGCCTTGCCGAAACCTGACGATGTCTTCAACGACGCTCGACCCGCGAGCGACACCGAAAGGTGGTCGGGACCACACCGATCCGGCCGGTCACGTGACCTGCGCCACCCTCAAGATCACATTCCGGTAACGATCACTTCACCCGCCTGACCAGCAAAAACCCGGTAAACCCGCAGGACAACACGGAGGAAACGTGCAGATCAGGCAGGTGATCATGGTTCGCCACGGCACCCGTCGGCATAGGAGGGTGCTTGATGCCCTTGTGCCCACCGGAGCTGCGGAAGCACGGGAACCCGTGACCGGTGCTCGACGCGCCGCCCGGCGAACCGTGGGTACATCCGAACGTGATGGAAGGTGGCGAGCCCTGCCCGTATGTCGGGAGACAGCAGTACCACCCCAACGCCCGCCGAGTCGTCCGCGGTGACCCCCGCGGTCTCGGTGAGAGGCGTCTACAAGGTCTTCGGTCCCAAGCCCGGTGAGGCCGTCCGCCGCCTGCAGGCCGGGGCCTCGCGCGACGAGGTGAAGAACCTCGGCACCGCCGCGGTCATCGACGCGACCTTCGACGTCGCCCCCGGCGAGATCTTCGTCGTCATGGGCCTGTCCGGCTCGGGCAAGTCGACGCTCATCCGCATGCTCAACGGGCTGTGGACCCCCAGCGCGGGCGACGTCCTGCTCGGAGACGCCAACCTCGCCAAGGTCGACGGCAAGCGCCTGCGCGAGCTGCGCCGCACCCGGGTGAGCATGGTGTTCCAGCACTTCGCGCTTCTGCCCCACCGCACGGTGCTCGACAACGCCGCGTACCCGTTGGAGATCCAGGGCGTCGGCAAGGCCGAGCGTCAGGAGAAGGCGCAGCAGGCGCTCGACATGGTCGGCCTGTCCGGCTGGCAGGACTCGCTGCCGTCGCAGCTGTCCGGCGGCATGCGCCAGCGCGTGGGCCTCGCCCGCGCGCTGGCGGCCGACACCGACGTGCTGCTCATGGACGAGGCGTTCAGCGCACTCGACCCGCTCATCCGCTCGGAGATGCAGGAGCAGCTCCTGGAGCTCCAGGAGAAGCTGGGCAAGACGATCATCTTCATCACGCACGACCTCAACGAGGCCATGCACCTGGGCGACCGGATCGCCGTCATGCGTGACGGCCGCATCGTGCAGATCGGCACCGCCGAGCAGATCCTGTCCGACCCGGCCAACTCCTACGTGGAGAAGTTCGTGGCCGACGTCGACCGCTCCCGCGTGCTCACCGCGTCGTCCGTCATGCAGCGGCCGCGCCTCACCGTCCCCGCCGGTGGCGGGCCGCGGCAGGCGGCGCGCGAGATGCGCGAGGCGGAGGTCTCCGGCGCGTTCGCCGTCGACCGCCGCCGCGTCCTCAAGGGCCTCGTGCGGGCCGACGACGCCGTGCGCGCCACCAAGGAGGGCGTCGAGAAGCTCGAGGGCCTCATCGACGCCGACGTGACCTCGGTGCACCAGGACACGCCGCTCGCCGAGCTGTTCGCGCCGGCGGCCGAGTCCGCCGTGCCGCTCGCGGTGGTCGACGACGAGGGTCGCCTGGTCGGCGTCGTGCCGCGCGTGACCCTCCTCGAGGCGATGGCCGGCGAGGCCGTCGAGAACGGCAACGTCTCCACGCCCGGGACGACGCAGGAGCCGCAGGAGGGTGCGGCCGACGACGAACCTGCCGGGACGACGGAAGGAGCCCCGGCATGATCACCGCCGCTACCGACACCCTTGTCCCCCGCGTCGAGATCGGTGACTGGATCGAGACGGCGATCGGCTGGGTCACCGACACGTTCGACCCGCTCTTCGACGGCATCAAGACCTTCTTCGAGTCGATCTACGACAGCCTGGACTGGGTGCTCAGCACCCCGCCGTTCTTCGTCGTCGCGATCGTGCTCGCTGCGATCGCCTTCTGGGCGAAGGGCTGGAAGCTCGCGGTCGGCTCGCTGATCGGCTTCGTGCTCATCGCCGCGATGGACCAGTGGGACAACGCCATGGACTCCCTGGCGCTCGTGCTGCTGGCCTCCGTGGTCGCGTTGCTGATCGGCATCCCGCTCGGGATCTGGTCGGCGCGCAACGAGCACGTCTCGCGCATCGTGCGGCCGATCCTCGACTTCATGCAGACGATGCCCGCCTTCGTCTACCTGATCCCGACGGTCGTCATCTTCCTCACCGGCCCTGTGCCCGGCATCATCGCGACCATCGTGTTCGCGCTCGCCCCCGGCGTGCGCTTCACGGAGCTGGGCATCCGCCAGGTCGACTCCGAGGTGGTGGAGGCCGGCCGCGCGTTCGGCTCCACCGACCGCCGCATCCTGCGGCAGATCCAGATCCCGCTGGCGATGCCCACCATCATGGCGGGCGTCAACCAGGTGATCATGCTCGCCCTGTCGATGGTGGTCATCTCCGGCATGGTCGGCGCCGGCGGCCTCGGCGGTGACGTCGTGGGCGCCCTGTCGAGCGTCGACATCGCGCTCGGGTTCGAGGCCGGCCTCGCGGTCGTGTTCCTCGCGATCTACCTCGACCGCGTCACCTCGGCCCTCGCGGACCGCTCCCCCGTCGCGAAGGCGCTCAAGGCCGCCCGCTGAGGACCGCACCCCCGTGGGGGGGGCGGGGGGGGGGGGCGGCGCCCCGCCCCGCCGCCCCACCCCCCAGCACCCCCCAGGAACCGAGACCGCCACGCACCCCCACAGCGCCGCCGCCCGCCCCCCCGCCCCCG
>NZ_JBHTVZ010000008.1:22166-178142 GCF_042792715.1 Isoptericola sp. NPDC056618
CGCTTCCCCCTCGGCCCGGTCCCCGGCATCCTCGTCCCCATCGTGGTCGCGGCCGCCGCCGCGGCGGGCGGGTCGGTGCGGGCCACCGGCCGCCGCACGACGCCACCGAAAGAACTCCGACTTCTTCGACGACCTCAAGGCCGCCGCAACCGCATGAGCCGCGCGGCACGGACCGCACGACGGCCGCGCCGGCACAGCCAGATCCCCAGGAGGACAGCATGAACACGCGCCACACCCGACGAATCGCCGCCGCCGGCGGCACTCTCGCCCTCGCCCTCTCCCTCGCCGCCTGCGGCTCGGACGACGGCGGCAGCAGCAGCTCGGACGGCGGTGACGAGAAGGAGATCACGATCGGCATCCCGTCCGGCTGGGACGAGGGCATCGCCGTCTCGAACCTCTGGGCCAAGGTGCTCGAGGAGAAGGGCTACGAGGTCGAGACCAAGACCGCCGACATCGGCGTGGTCTTCACCGGCCTCGCGGGAGGCGACATGGACGTGCTGTTCGACACGTGGCTCCCGATCACCCACGCCGACTACGTCGAGAAGTTCGGCGACGACATCTCCGACCTCGGCACCTGGTACGACGACGCCAAGCTCACCATCGCGGTGAACGAGGACTCGCCGGCCCAGACCATCGGCGACCTCGCCAAGTACGCCGACGACTACGGCAACAAGCTCGTCGGCATCGAGGCCGGCGCGGGGCTCACCAAGGTGACCAAGGAGAACGCCATCCCGACCTACGGTCTGGAGGGCCTCGACTACACGATCTCGTCGACGCCGGCGATGCTCGCCGAGCTCAAGGGCGCCGCCGACAAGGGCAACAACATCGCCGTCACGCTGTGGCGCCCGCACTGGGCCTACGACGAGTTCCCCGTCCGGGACCTCGAGGACCCCGAGGGCGCGATGGGCGACGCCGAGGCGATCCACACGTACGGCACCTCGGACTTCGCGGACCGCTACCCGGAGCTCGCCGGCTGGCTGAAGGACTTCACCCTCGACGACGAGCAGCTGTTCTCGCTGGAGAACCTCATGTTCAACGACGAGGAGTACGCGGACGACCCCGAGGCCGCCGTCGAGGCATGGCTCAAGGACAACCCGGACTTCGTCGACCAGGTCACCGGCGGCGCTGCCGCCGGCGACTCCGCGGAGTGACCCCCGCGGCGAGGTAGCTCCGTGCACGCCGAGGCAGCACCGTCCCCGTGGGCGGTGCTGCCTCGGCGTCTCCCGGCCCCCTCGGTACGGTGACCCGGTGCCCTCTTCGTTCCTCGGACCGCTCGGCCGCGACCGGGACCGGCTGCACCTGGTCCTCATGCTCGCCCTGACGTTCTCCACCGGCATCGCCGACGCCGTCGGCTATCTCGGCCTCGACCGGGTGTTCACCGGCAACATGACGGGCAACGTCGTCATCCTCGGGATGGCGCTCGCCGGAGGCGACGACCTCCCCGTCGCCGGGCCGCTGCTCGCGCTGGTCACGTTCATGGCCGGGGCGGCGCTGGCCGGCGTCGTGCTGCGGCCCGTGCAGGTGGGGTGGACGGCCCGCACCACCGGGATGTTCGCGACCGTCGGGGCCCTGCTGGCGGCGATCACGGTGCTGCTCGCCGTCTCGGGCGACGACCTGCCGCACGCCGTGCAGCTCACCGTGACCGGGCTGCTGGCCCTCGCGATGGGCACGCAGGCGGCGACGGCGCGTCATCTGTCGGTCAAGGACGTCACGACGGTCGTCGTCACGTCGACCATCACCGGCCTGGCCGCCGACTCCCGCCTCGCCGGCGGGCACGGCACGAACTCCGGGCGGCGCATCGCCGCGATCGCCCTCATCTGCGCCGGTGCCGCCGCCGGCGCCCTGCTGCTGCAGGCCCATCTGGCGTGGGGCGTGGGCGTGAGCGCCGTGCTGACGCTCCTCGTCGCCGCTCTCGGACACACCACGGAGGACCCTCGATGACGTTCACTCCCCCGACCCCCCACCCCACGCGCCCCGACCTGCGCGGCACGTTCGGGATGGCCGCCTCCACGCACTGGCTGGCGAGCGCGAGCGCCCAGTCGGTGCTGGAGCGGGGCGGCACCGCGTTCGACGCGGCCGTCGCGGGCGCGTTCGTGCTGCACGTCGTCGAGCCGCACCTCAACGGCCCCGGCGGGGACATGACGGCGATCCTCGCGACGGCGGACGAGCCCGCGCGACCTCGGGTGCTGGTGGGCCAGGGCCCGGCGCCGGCCGGGGCGACGATCGCGCACTACCGCGACGCCGAGGGGCTGGACCTCGTGCCCGGCTCCGGCGCGCTGGCGGCCGCCGTGCCGGGCGCCGTCGACGCGTGGCTCCTGCTGCTGCGCGACCACGGCACGTGGACCGTGGCCGACGTCCTCGCCCCCGCGATCGGGTACGCGCGCGACGGCCACCCGGTGCTGGCCGCCGTGTGCCGCACGATCGAGGGCGTCGCCGGGCTCTTCTCCGAGCACTGGCCCACGTCGGCGGAGCGCTGGCTGCCCGGCGGGCGCGCCCCGCGGCCCGGCGAGCTCCTCACCAACCCCGAGCTGGCGGCCGTGCTCGCGCGCCTCGTCGCCGCCGAGGCCGACGCCGCCGCGGACGGTGCCGACCGGGCCGGCGCGGTGGACGCCGCCCGAGCCGCGTGGGGGGCCGTCGTCGGCGAGGCGGTCGAGGACTTCGTGCGCACGCCGCACCGGCACGCCGACGGCCGCGACCACGCGGGGGTGATCACCGCGGCGGACGTCGCGGGGTTCGAGGCGACGTTCGAGGACGCCACGACCATCGACTTCCGCGGGTACACCGTGGCCAAGACCGGGGCCTGGGGGCAGGGCCCGGCGCTGCTGGAGGCGCTGCGCATCCTCGACGGGTTCGACGACGCGCGGCTCGACCCGTCGACCGAGCTCGGCGCGCACACGGTGCTCGAGGCGCTCAAGCTCGCCCTCGCCGACCGCGACACCTGGTACGGGGACGACGACCGCGGAGGCGGCGTGCCCCTCGACGTCCTGCTCTCCTCCGAGTACGCCGCCGCCCGCCGCGCCCTGATCGGCGAGCGCGCGTCCCACGACGTCCGCCCCGGCGACGTCGCGGGCCGCGGCACCCCGGCGACGCCGCCCCTGCGCACGTCGTACGCCACGGACGTCCCGGCCGCCGCCCTGCCCGGCGCCCCGGCCGGCGGCCCCGCGGCCGGCGTCGGCGAGCCGACCGTCGTCGTCGGGGCGACAGCGCCCCTGAACGGCGACGGCCTCGAGACCGACGCCACGGGCGCGACCCGCGGCGACACGTGCCACCTGGACGTCGTCGACCGCTGGGGCAACATGATCAGCGCGACGCCGTCGGGCGGCTGGCTGCAGTCCTCCCCCACGGTGCCCGTCCTCGGCTTCGCCCTGGGCACCCGGCTGCAGATGACGTGGCTGGACGAGGCGTCCCCGTCCGCCCTGACGCCCGGCCGCAGGCCCCGCACCACGCTCACCCCGACGCTCGTGCTGCGCGACGGCGAGCCCGTGCTCGCGTGCGGGTCGCCGGGCGGCGACCAGCAGGACCAGTGGCAGCTCGCGTTCCTGCTGCGCGTGCTGGTGGGCGGGTACACGCCGCAGGAGGCGATCGACGCCCCGGCTCTGCACACGACGTCCGCGCCGGGCTCGTTCTGGCCGCGCACCTGGACGCCCGGCGGCGCCGTCGTCGAGGACCGGCTCGGCGCCGACGTCCTCGCCGGGCTGGTCGAGCGCGGCCACGTGCTCACGCTCGCGGGCGACTGGGCGCTCGGGCGCCTCAGCGCCGTGTCGCGCGACCCCGCCACCGGCGTGCTCGGCGCAGCGGCGAACCCCCGCGGCGCGCAGGGGTACGCCGCGGGCCGCTGACGACAGCGGCCGATCCGCCTCTCCCTCGGGGTCGTGGCTCGTCGCCCGGGTGCGACGAGCCACGACCCCGGGTCACGCGTCGGCGGTCAGCTCAGCCCGCGCACCCACTGCGTCGACGACCCGTACATCCACGACCCCGAGCTGTCGACGATCTTCCACACGCCGCCGTCGGCCACGGAGCGGCTGACGCCGTCGGCCTCGACGACGATCTGCTCGCAGCCGTCGTCCGTCGCGTAGGGATAGGCGTCGGCACGGTAGGTCTTGCCGTTCGACCCGACGTACGAGATCGCCAGGTCGTCCCAGACGCTCACGGCCGGGTCCCCGAGCGAGCACCCGACGAACCACGCGTCGACGAAGGACACCCCGTCGACCGTCCCCGCCTCGGTGTCCCAGAGGGACTGCATCCAGAAGTTGCCCACGAACCACTTGCCGGGCGCGTAGGGGTCCGACCTGCTGGAGTCGACCCAGAGCGTGGCCGCCTTCGAGTAGGCCGTCCCTGCGACGTTCGACACCCGCACGCGGTAGTCGGCGAGCGTGTGCCTGGATCGCGCGGTGAACGCGTAGGACGACGAGGTACGGTCGGACACGTTCTTCCACGTGCCCGACTCCGCCGTCCGCACCTGCCACTGGTACGTCAGCCTGCCGCCGGTCGCGGACGCCGAGAACCGGGCGGACTGGCCGGTCTTGACCCACAGGGCGTCGGGCTGGTTCGTCACCTTGGGCGTGCTGACGCCCACGGGCCAGGCCACCGCGGCGGTGGCCGCGCTGGTCCGGGACGACGTCGCGTACCCCGAGCGGACGCCGGAGACGGTCACGGTGATCTTCTTGCCGTGCTGGGCCGACGTCAGCGTGAACGACGACCTCGTGGCGCCCTTGATGGCGGTGCCGTTCGCCTTCCACTGGTACTTCCACGACGTCGGCGCGGGGCTCCAGGTGCCCTTGCCGCTCACCTTGAGCGTGGAGCCGACGCGGACGGTCCCGGAGACCTGGGGCGCGGAGGTCCTGGAGTAGACGCGCAGCACGGCCGCGCCGGAGCTCGTCACGGTGCGCGTCGTGTAGCCGCTGCGGCTGCCCGTCACGGCGACGGTCAGCGTCCTGCCCGCGTACCTCGACGGGATCGTGTACGTGGAGCGCGTGGCGCCCGGGATCGACCGGCCGCTGATCTTCCACTGGTAGCGGTAGGTCGTCGCCCCGGGGTTCCACGTCCCGCGCGACACGGAGACCGTGCTGCCCACCTTGACGGTGCCCTTGATGCCCGGCCTCGGCGCCGACAGCACCCCCGGCGCGACCTTCGTGCCGGCGCTCGTCCTCGTGACGGTGGTGTACCCGGTCTTCTTCCCGGTCACCTTGACCGTGAGGGTCCGGCCCTTGGCCGTCGACGGCAGCGTGTACGTCGACCCCGTGGCGCCCGAGACCTTCGTGCCGGACACGTACCACTGGTAGCTCAGCGTGGTCCCGGAGGTCCAGGTGCCCGGCTTGGCGGTGACCTTCGAGCCCACGCGCACGGTGCCGCTGATCGTGGGCGTCCCCGCGGACAGGCCGGCCGCGACGACCGCGGCGGTCCGGTCCGACGTGAGCGTCCGGGGCGCGTAGCCCTCCGCGGCGCCCGACACCGTGACCACGATCGTCCTGCCCAGGTCGGCGGCCGTCAGGGTGTACGTCGGCTTCGTCGCGCCGTCGACGGGGTCCCTGCCACGCCACCACTGGTACGTCAGCGTGGCCACCGGCTCCCAGGCGCCGGCGTCCGCGGTGAGGGTCTGCCCGAACCGCACCGTCCCGCTGATCGTCGGAGCGGCGGCCACGAGCTCGCCCTCGGCCACGGTGCCGTCGGCGACGACCACGACCGACGCCGAGGTCGCGCCGTCGACGGCACCCTCGGGGGCCGTGCCGGTGACCTCGACGCTGACCTGCTCGCCGACCGTCGCGGGCCCGAGCGTCAGCGTGGGCTCCGCGCCCTCAGCGACCAGGGCGTCGCCGGCGAACCAGCGGTAGGTGAAGGCGAGCCCGGTCCCGGCCGGCGCCCACAGCTCCGGCCGCGGGTCGATCGCGACCTCCTCGCCGACCTGCAGCGTGCCGTCGACGAGGAGCTCGTCCGCCGTCGGGGCGACGACGTCCGTCGGGGCCACCGTCGGTTCGTCCGCGACCTCCGTCGCGACGGCTGACGCCGAGGCCGGTGGTGCGACCAGGAGCGGTGTGACGACCAGAGCCAGTGCCGTGACGAGCGCCGCCGCGCGACCGCGACGTCGTCGCGCCGCCGGGTGGAGAGGTTCCACGGGTCCTCCGAGGATGAGCGGCCGACGGAGCGGCCACGAGACGAAGCACGGCCGGCGTGGCCACGACCGCTCGGGGCCGGTCGCCTCGTCGCGCGGGCGCGGTCCGGCGGTGCTGCACGTCAGTATGGGACCCACGAGGGACGTTCTCCGACATATCGACCCAGGCCGGCGGATTTCACCCGGCCACACCGGGTGAGGCTCCGTCGACGACGGAGGGCGGCCCGCAGCTCGCTGCGGGCCGCCCTCCCCCTGCGGTCGTCGTGCTCGGTCAGCCGAGCGTCACCGCGTCGAGCGCGTCGACCATGCCGTCGCCGAAGAACGAGTTCTCCTCCGGCGTCCCGACGCACGTCGGACCCACGGGCGTCGTCCCGCAGGGCCGGTCGTCCGCCTGGTCGCGCACGGCCTGCTCGAGCTGGGCCGGCGTCCAGTCCGGGTGCGCGGACTTCATGAGCGCGAGCACGCCCGCGACGTGCGGCGACGCCATGGACGTGCCGCTCTTGGTGTCCCACGTGCCGTTCAGCTCGGTCGAGACGATGGCGCTGCCCGGGGCGGCGACGTCGATCTTGCCGAGGCCTCGGTTGGAGAAGGAGCTCAGGGCTCCGGTGCTCGTGACGGACGAGACCGTCACGACGCCGTCCGCCTCGGTCGGGATGTCCTCGCAGCCCGAGTTGATGGTGCGGTCCACGGCCGTCGAGTCGTTGGGGCTCGACGTGTCGCGGGTGTTGTTCGCCAGGTCCGTGGACGCGTTGCCGGCCGCCGCGGCGTGCACGGCGCCCCGGTCGGTGGAGAAGTCGATCGCGCGGCGCACGGCCTCCTTCACCGCGGCCTGGTCGGCCTGGTCCTCGCACCAGTACATGAACGGGTCGATGTAGTACGAGTTGTTGGTGACGTCCACGCCGTGCAGGCCCGCCCAGACGAAGCCGCAGACGGCGTACTCGGGGTAGATGAAGCCGTCGTCGTTGACGACCTTCACGGACGCCATCTTCACGCCCGGCGCGACGCCGACGATGCCCAGCCCGTTGTCGGCCGCCGCGATCGTCCCGGCCACGTGCGTGCCGTGGTCGGACGTCGTGGGCAGCCAGCCGGTGGCCGACGTGTCGGGGCGCCCCGCCGCGGTGCAGTTCACGGACGCCGCCGTGTCGACCTGCGTCGCGAGGTCGGGGTGCGTGACGTCGATGCCCGAGTCGAGGACGCCGACCAGCACGTCGGGCGAGCCCGGGTTGATCTCGATCGCCTGGTCGGCCTTGATCATCGCCATGTCCCACTGGGTGGCCTCGCCCGGGTCCGGGACGGCCGTCGTGCCGGCGCCGTCCTCGGTGCCGGCGCCGGGCTTCTTGGTGACCTTCGCCTTCCACGGGCCGCCCTTGGCCCCCGGGACCTCGTCGGCGACGGCGGGCGTGCCCTCGCTCACCGGGACGGTCCGGGTGACGCCGACCGACTCGACGGCGTGCCCGCGCGCGAGGCGCACCACGTCGGCGCGGAAGTCCGCGCGAGCCGCGTGCGCGACCACGACGCCGATCTCGGGCCACGACTGGACGACGACGCCGCCCGCCGCCTCGACGGCCCGCTCCGCGAGACGCGTCTGGCCGGGGTTCGCGTGCTTGGCGTTGACGACGTAGGAGAAGGTCTGGCCGTCGGGGGTGGTCACCGGGACCGGCGTGGACGGTGGCTCGGCCGCGGCGCCGCCGGCGACGGCGGCGCTGCCGGCACCGGCGATCAGGAGGGCCGTGGCGGCGCCGACGGCGACCAGACGCGCGCGATGGGTGGTGCGCAGGCTCATGGTGTCCCCTTCGAAGAGGTGCGGTCGCCTCGTTGCGACCGTCACCAGGTGACGGTAGAGCGCCCGGGCCCGAAGGGCCCGTCGAACGCACCACCGGGTCGCGTCTCGGGAGTTTCCTGACGTCCGGGTAACGCCCCGGTGAACCCGGATGAACACTGTCCGATCATCAGGAGACGCCGTTCAATTCGGCACTTTTGCGGCCTGTCGTGCCCCTAATCTCGAATCCCGTGACCAGCCCGGCACGCACCCGGTGGTCCTGCTTCTGCCGTGCAAAGTCCACGGCACCGCTTTCGCATTCTTGAGGAGGTCGTCGCATGACGGACGCTGTCGTGGTGGGCTCGGGATTCTTCGGCCTGACCGTTGCCGAGAGGCTCGCCGAACAGTACGGCGCGAACGTTCTCGTGATCGACCGGCGCCACCACGTCGGCGGCAACGCCTACAGCGCTCTGGAGCCCGAGACCGGCATCGAGGTCCACCAGTACGGCGCGCACCTGTTCCACACGTCGAACGAGCGGGTGTGGGAGTACGTCAACCGGTTCACGGCGTTCACGGGCTACGTGCACCGGGTGTACACGACGCACCGGGGCGAGGTGTTCCCGATGCCGATCAACCTGGGCACGATCAACCAGTTCTTCCGGTCGGCGCACGGCCCCGACACGGCGCGGGAGCTCATCGCCGAGCAGGCGGGCGAGCTCGCCGGCAAGGACCCCGAGAACCTCGACGAGCAGGGCGTGTCGCTCATCGGGCGGCCGCTGTACGAGGCGTTCATCCGCGACTACACCGCCAAGCAGTGGCAGACCGACCCCACGGACCTCCCCGCGTCGATCATCAAGCGGCTCCCCGTGCGCTACACGTACGACAACCGCTACTTCAACGACACGCACGAGGGCCTGCCGGTGGACGGCTACACCGCCTGGCTCGAGCGGATGGCCGACCACCCGCGCATCGAGGTGCGGCTCGAGACGGACTTCTTCGACGAGGGGCAGCCGGTCAACAAGGCCGCGACCGTCGGCCAGGTGCCCGTCGTCTACACGGGCCCCGTCGACCGCTACTTCGAGTTCACCGAGGGTGAGCTGTCGTGGCGCACCCTGGACTTCGAGCAGGAGGTCCTGCCGGTCGGCGACTTCCAGGGCACCCCGGTCATGAACTACGCCGACCTGGACGTGCCCTATACGCGCATCCTCGAGTTCCGCCATTTCCACCCGGAACGCGAATACCAGCGCGAGAAGACCGTCGTCGTGCGGGAGTACTCCCGTTTTGCCGAGCGCGGCGACGAACCGTACTACCCGGTCAACACCTCGGCGGACCGCGACCGGCTGCAGCTGTATCGCAAGCACATGGAAGGCGAGAAGGACGTGTTCTTCGGCGGCCGCCTGGGTACCTACCAGTACCTCGACATGCACATGGCGATCGGGTCCGCCCTCTCCATGGTCGACAACAAGCTCGGCGCGGTGTTCGGGGGTGCGGCGTGACTCTCCTGGCGCAGCTCGAGACGGCCTCGGAGGCCGAGGTGTCCCGCCGCGTCGTGCACCAGGTGGTGCTGCCGCCGGACGCCGACCCGGACACGCTCCCGCTGTACGTGGACTTCACGATGGCGCGCGCCGCCGAGGAGGCGCACCCGGACGTCGCGCCCGCCGAGGCAGGAGCCGAGGTGCTGGGCCGCAGGTCGCTGCGCCTCGACCACGGCCGCGAGGCGTCGTTCGGCACCTACTTCGGCGCGTTCCCCGCCGGGTACTGGCGGCGCTGGACCGACGTCGCCGAGGTGCGGCTCAGCCTCCGCCTCTCGGGGCCCGCGACCGTCGCGGTGTACAAGTCGAACGCACGCGGAAACCCGCAGCGGGTGCGGTTGATCCACAGCGTGGACGGCGTCGTCGACGTCGACCTGACGCTCGCGTCCTTCGGCGACGGCGGCTGGTACTGGTTCGACCTGTACGCCTCCGACGGCGCCGTGACCCTCGAGTCCGCGGAGTGGAGCGTCGACGGGTCGTACGCGCGCAAGCACGGCACGGCCTCCATCGCGATCACCACGTTCAACCGCCCCGACTACTGCGTCGCGCAGCTGCACGCGCTCGGCGGCGACGAGGGCCTCCAGGACGTGGTGGACCGGATCTACGTGGTCGACCAGGGCAGCAGGCTCGTCCAGGACCAGCCCGACTTCGCCGAGGCCGCGGCGCGGCTCGGCGGCCGCCTGTCGCTCGTGCGCCAGGGGAACCTCGGGGGCTCCGGCGGCTTCTCGCGCGGCATGGCGGAGACGCTGCAGGCCGGCGAGTCCGACTACGTGCTGCTGCTCGACGACGACGTCGTCTCGGAGCCCGAGGGCATCGCCCGCGCGGTCGCCTTCGGCGACTTCGCCCGGACGCCCACGATCGTGGGCGGCCACATGTTCTCGATGTTCGAGAAGTCGTGCCTGCACACCTTCGGCGAGCGGGTCAACCGCTACTCGTTCTGGTGGGGCAAGATCGAGAACACGTTCGACCGGCACGACTTCTCGCTGCACCCCCTGCGCACGACCCCGTGGCTGCACCAACGCGTGGACGTCGACTACAACGGCTGGTGGATGTCGCTGATCCCGGTCGAGGCGCTGCGCACGGTGGGGCTGTCGCTCCCCGTGTTCATCAAGTGGGACGACGCCGAGTACAGCCTGCGCGCCACCGACCACGGCATCCCGACGGTCTCCCTCCCCGGGGCCGCGGTGTGGCACGTGCCGTGGGTCGACAAGGACGACGCGATCGACTGGCAGGCGTACTACCACCAGCGCAACCGGTGGCTCGCGGCCATGCTGCACTCGCCGTACCGCGGCGGTGGCGAGCTGCCCCGGGCGAGCTTCGTCGGCGACGTCAAGCACCTGCTGCAGCTGCAGTACTCGGCCGTCGAGCTGCGCCTGCGGGCCCTCGAGGACCTGCTCCAGGGCCCCGAGCACCTGCACGCGACGATCGGCTCCACGCTGCCCGAGGTGAGGGCGCTGCGGGCGCGGTTCCCCGACGCCGTGGTGGAGAAGGACCCGGGCGCCTTCCCGCTCACCAGGCGCCACCGCCCCTCCCGCCGGGGCAAGGTGCCGTCGGCTCCCGGAGGGAAGCCCCGCGCGGTCGCGTCGGCACTGACCGGGATGGCCAAGCAGCTGCGCGCCGTGCGGCCGGAGGCGCTCGAGGTGCCCGAGGAGAGGGTCTCGACCACGGCCGCCCGGTGGTGGCGCCTGTCGCACCTCGACTCCGCGGTCGTCACGTCGGCCGACGGCACGGGCGCCTCGATGTACGTCCGCGACCCGAGGAAGTTCCGCGCCTACCTGGTCCGCAGCCTGCGGCTGCACCGGCAGCTGCGCAGCCAGTGGGCGCCCCTGAGCCGGCGGTACCGGAAGGCCATGCCGTCGTTCACCTCGGTCGACGAGTGGCGCGCGACGTTCGACACCCACGGTGTCGACGATGACGAGTGAAGACACGATGCGGGCACCGCGCAGGCATCACGAGCAGGCAGGGACACAGCGCATGACGGATCCGGCGAAGAAGTACGACGTCGCCATCCTCGGATGGTGGTACGGCAAGAACTACGGTTCGATCCTCACCTACTACGGGCTCAACCGTGCCGTCGAGAGCCTCGGCCGCTCGGTCCTCATGGTGCACGAGCCGCTCGGCTACAACGGCTACCGGGTGCACTGGCCCACGGACATCGTCTCCATGGACTTCGCCCGTCGCGTCGGCTACGAGCACACCGAGCAGGAGCACTACTCCGCGCTGCCGCGCCTGAACGACGTCGCTCGCACCTTCGTCGTGGGCAGCGACCAGCTGTGGAACCCGCTGATCGGCCGGGTCAACGACGACCTGTTCCTGGACTTCGTCGCCCCGGAGAACCACCGGGTGGCCTACGGCACGTCGTTCGGGAACCGCGGCACCGACAAGTTCAAGGTGCCGTTCGTCGCCAAGCACGCCGCGAGCCTGCAGCAGTTCAAGGCGATCTCGGTGCGCGAGGAGTACGCGATCGACACCGCTCGGGACGTCTTCGGCGCCAAGGCGGCGCTCGTCGTCGACCCCGTCTTCCTGCTGCCCGAGGAGCACTACGCCGGCCTCGCCGACAAGGCGACGGTGGCTCCCGGGGGCGAGTACCTCGCGGTCTTCTACCTCGACCCCAACCCGGAGAAGGTGTCCGTCGCGCGGGCGATCGCCGACAAGCTGGGCTTCGACAAGATCCTGGTGATCCCCAACCCCGACGAGGGACGCGAGAAGGTGACGTCCCTGTTCGCGGACGAGCCGCGGGTCGAGGTCCTGTCCGAGGACGCCCCGGAGAACTTCCTGCGCGCCTACCGCGACGCCGGCTATGTCGTCACCGACAGCTACCACGGCTCCGCCTTCGCGGCGATCTTCGAGAAGCCCTTCTCGTCGATCTACAACACCAAGCGGGGCGCCGACCGGTTCAAGAACCTCATGGCGGCGATGGGCTTCGACGACCAGCGCCGCGTCCTGGAGACCGACACCGCCGAGACGATCACCGAGAACGAGTACGTCACCCGGGAGATCGACTTCACGAAGGCCCGCGAGTACATCGGGTCCGGCCGGGCCTCGTCGCTGGAATGGCTGAGGACGGCGCTGGACCCCGAGTCCGAGGGCTCCGCCGCGATCCGCCGCTTCCAGCGGTTCGCCCTGGACAACCCCGCGTTCACCGCCAGCAGCAAGGCCTGGCGCGTCTCGCGCAGGGCGCGCGGCACCCGGCTGAAGGTCGCCCGGGACGGCGCGGCGGTCGGCAACCATGCCTGGACCTCCCTGCCGGAGCCGCTGACGCCCGGCTCGGCGTACCAGCTGACGATCGACTGGACCCCCCGGACCGACGCGCCGGCCGTCAACCTCCACCTCCGCAACCCCGAGACCGGCCAGTTCCGCGCCGTCGGCAAGGTGAACGTCGCGCAGGGCTCGGGCACGGCGCGCCGAGACGCGGTCACGTTCACCGTGTCCGACCCGGGCTTCTCCGAGATCATGCTGGGCGCGCTGCACTTCACCGGCCGCAACGCGGGCGCCGAGGTGCGTGGCCTCGAGGTCGTGGAGGTGCCCGCAGCCGTCGCCGCCGCGGCACGGCGCAAGGCCTCGGGCAGGGCCCCTGCCAAGGGCTTCGCGGGTCAGGCCAGGGCGCTGGCGCTGGCGGACTACGAACGCCAGGTGCGGTCGTACGATCGCGCCCGGTCGGCCGACAGGATCTCCGGCGCCCGGGCGCGGATGATCTTCCACGCCCACGCGATCGAGAAGGGTCTGAGCCGGAGCAACTTCCGCGCGGGCTTCGGCAGGATCGCCGTCCCGGGGCTCGCCAAGGAGATGAACTCCTGGCTGGCGTCCGGGTTCAGCATCGACGACCCCTACCTGCAGAGCTCCGCGGCCGTGATGAAGACCTACTTCGAGCGGCACGCCGCGCTCCAGCACGACGTCTCCGCCTTCCGTCAGCTCTTCTCCGGCGCGGCGCAGGACCTCATCGACGCCACCCGGCACCACGAGGGCGGTGTGCTGCCCGCCGAGCAGACCCGCGAGATCCGCCTCGAGGCCGACGACTCGCGCGGCTTCCTCGACGTCGTCTACGGGCGGCGCAGCGTGCGGGAGTTCACCGACGAGCCCGTCAGCGACGCGGACGTCAGCAGGGCGGTGCAGATCGCGATGCAGTCGCCGTCGGTGTGCAACCGCCAGGCCGCCCGCGTGCACCAGTTCCAGGACCCCGAGGTCATCAGGTCGGTGCTGGACATCCAGGGCGGGTTCAACGGCTACGAGATGCCCCCGCGCCTGCTGCTGATCACCGCCGACCTCGACGCCTTCCTCTTCGCCCCCGAGCGCAACCAGCCGTTCGTGGACGGCGGGCTGTTCATGATGTCGCTGCTCCTCGGCCTGACCCAGGTGGGCCTGGGGTCGTGCTCGCTCAACACCGCGATGGGGAGCGCGAAGGACGCCGCGATCCGCAAGATCATCGACGTCCCCGACAACGAGGTGTTCATCTCCTTCGTCGCGGTCGGCCACTACGACCAGCAGGTCCTGGTGCCGCGGTCGAAGCGGACCCGCGTCGAGGACGTCATCGTCCGGCACGCCGCCGGCTGAGCGTGCCGGGGGCGGCCGCCCGCGGTCCGGAGCACGAGCGTCGCCGGAGGGCGCTGCCGGACTTTGCAACCCCTCGGCGCCTGTGGGATAACTCCGGCATGCCCTCCCCTCGCGCTGCGCTGGCCCGCACGTTCGCCAGGCTGCCCCCGGTCGCCCGCCGCGACGCCGAGATCCGCCAGCTCTCCAGCGTGGTCAGGAAGCGGTCGCGAGCTCTCGTCAAGCAGCGCGAGCGTGCCGCCGACCTCCAGGCGGAGATCGCCGACCTGCGGGCCCAGGTCCGCAGGGAGCAGGAGAAGGCTGCGGCCTCCGACAAGACGTCCCGAGAGCGTCTCGCGAGGCTCAAGGCTGCGGACCTCCGGATCTCGCGCGCCGCCGAGCCGACGTTCAGCACGCTGCTGGCTCAGCAGCGCGCTCTGTACGGTCGGCTGCGGGACTCGGGCGGCCATGCGCTCCACCCGATGTCACGCACCGAGTACAAGCTGCACAACATGGCGTTCGCCCAGAGCCACGGACTTCGGACCGCCCAGGTCTTCCAGGCGTGGGCCACCGTCGACGAGATCAGTCTCGACGCTCTCCCGGACGAGTTCGTGCTGAAGTCGGACGGCGGCTCCAGCGCGCACGCCGTCTTCCCGCTGCGCCGCGTCGACGGTTCGCTCACCAGGGTCGACACCGGTGCCCGAGTCTCGATCGACGACATCAAGGACCGGATCCGCGCCCTCGGCGACCGCGCGCGTGGGCCGTTCTTCGCCGAGACGCTCCTGGCGTCCGCCGAAGGGTCGCTCGTCCCGGACGACATCAAGGTCTACACCTTCTACGGGCAGCCGGGGCAGGTCCTCCTCATGCGGCCTGCGGGGACCCGTCGGCGTGACGCCGGACGCCGTTACCTCGACCCGGTCACCGGTGCCGACCTCGGCGAGGTCATCCCCGGGGCGACGTACAAGCCGGACATCCCCGTCCCCGATCGCCTGCCCGAGATCCTCGCGGCGGCTCGGCACCTCTCCCTGGCCTCGGGGTCGGACTTCTGTCGGTTCGACTTCTACGACACTCCCGACGGCATCCACTTCGGCGAGATCACGCCGGCCCCCGGCGACCCGCAGCAGTACCGTCTCGAGCACGACCTCTCACTGGGTGCCCGATGGCTCGACGCTCGCGTGCGGGTGCTCCAGGACGAGGCGGCCGGTCGGCCCCGCGGGCTCGTCTGGGGGACGCATCCCCACGAGTGGCACTACCCCTCGGGGTCGGAACCCGACGACATGGCGAACTGGCCACGCAGCGTCTCCACCTGTGACCAGTGGTGCGCGCGGATGTCGTGACGGCGGCCTGCGGGGGGGCACCACGACGGCCCCCGGGAGGGTGAGCTCGTTCCCACGGTGAGCGGGGCGGTCGCGGCGCGGCAGACCCTCAGGAGGAACGCCCGGTGCGCAGGGCGGCCTGCACGCCGTCGGTGACCTCGGGGGTGAGGGTGCGGGCGAACGTCGCGGTGAGGTGACCGTGGTCGAAGTACGCCACGACGCCGCCGACCACGGGGTGGCAGACCTCGTCGTCGCACATGAGGTCGGTGACCTCTCGGACCGTCACCAGCCCGGAGTCGTCCGCGCGCCCGGCCGCGGCGAGGGGGTCCGGCTCGAGCGCCTGCGACGGCGGCGCCCCGCAGGCGTCCCAGGACACGGGCCCGGCGGCGAGGCAGTCGGGGACGCTGTCCGGCATCGCGGGGGTGTCGCGCAGCACGAGCACGGGGATGCCGGCGTCGGTGAAGGCGGCCAGCGTGTCGGCGTAGGCGTCCTGCGCGGCGCCGACCTGCTCGGCCTCCGGGACGTCCGCCAGGAGCTGGTTGGTGCGCGCCGACAGGACCACGAGGTCGTACCCGCCGTCGACGACCGAGTCGACCGCCCACCGCGTCGTGTCGAGGCAGCCCTGCGCGTCGTCCGCGGCCTCGTACTCCAGCAGCCGCTCGACGGGGTAGCACGACGACTGCAGGTACGTGTCGACCTGCCAGTCCCCCGCGCGCTCCCCCGCCTCCAGGGCGGGGGCCCAGTGGCCGGCGTGCGAGTTGCCGAGCAGCGCGACCCGCACGGGGGCGTCGTCGGAGCCGTACGTGCAGCTGTTCCGGGTCGTGAACGGCGGGTCGTTCCAGCAGTCGTCCGCGTAGACGGCCGGCTTGTCCTGCGCGGCCGCCTCCGGCGGCGTGAGCAGGCCCTGGACGTCACAGGACGGGTCGCGCACCGCGCCCGCGCCCGCGCACGCACCGGCGTCGGCGACCTGGGCGGGGGCGGACGCGACCGCCTCGCGCACCCGCTCGTCGGAGGCCGACGCCGCCGAGACGCCCCAGACCGCGGAGACGGCCACGCACACCGCGAGCAGCCCGAACGTCGCCGCGCGGCGGCGCACCAGCACCGGCTGGCGGCGCAGCGGGTCCTCGACCCACCGCTTGGTCAGGGCGGCCAGCACCAGCGACGCCACCACGACGGCCACCAGCTCGACGCCGCCCAGCGCGCGGCCGAGCGCGTAGGGCACGACGACGATCAGCGGCCAGTGCCACAGGTACACGCTGTAGGAGACGTCGCCCAGCCACTGCACGGGGCGCCACGCGAGCAAGCCGCCGGGTCCGCCGCGGGCGCCGTCGGCCGCCGCCGCGATCACCAGGGCCGTGCCCACCGTCGGCAGAGCGGCCGCGACGCCGGGGAACGGCGTCGACCCGTCGAAGAGGACCACCGCCGCCACGACGGCCGCCAGCCCCGCCCACGCCGTCGCCGCCCGGGCCGGCGTCGGCAGCTGCCACGGCCGCACCGTCACCGCCGCGGCGACGAGCCCGCCCAGCGCGAGCTCCCAGAGCCGGGTCGTCGTGACGAAGTACGCCGCGGACGGGTTCGTCCCCGTCAGGTGCACCGACCACGCGAGCGACACGACGACGACCAGCCCGACGACCGCCGTCGGCAGCCACGCCGACAGCGACGCCGGCCGACCTGCGCCGCGCCGGCGCCAGCGCACCGCGACCCACACGGTGAGCCCGATCAGCACCGGCCACAGCACGTAGAACTGCTCCTCGACCGACAACGACCAGTAGTGCTGCACGGGGGACGCCAGCTCCTCGGCGGCCAGGTAGTCCGTGGCCGACCGCGCCAGCGCCCAGTTCTCGACGTACAGCGCCGCGGCCGCCACCTCCCGCGCCACGCGGGCGTGCACCGTCGACGGCAGCCACAGCAGCGTCGCCGCCAGCGTGGCCACGAGCACCACCGTCGCCGCGGGGATGAGGCGGCGCACCCGCCGTGCCCAGAACTCCAGCAGGTCGCCCACCCCGCGCACCGGCCGGCGCAGCAGGTGCGACGTGATGAGGAAGCCCGAGATGACGAAGAAGACGTCCACACCCACGTAGCCGCCCGTCACCGTGCCCGGCAGCAGGTGGTAGACCAGCACCGCGCTCACCGCCAGCGCACGCAGGCCCTGCACGTCGGTGCGGACCTCGGTGCGCGTCGACGTTCCCGCCGACGAGCCGGCGGGAACGGGAGGGGACAGGGTGGTCACGCAGCGCTCCAGGATCGGGTCGGTCCCGACGTGGCGGTTCGAGACGTGGCACTTCGAGACGTGGCAGTTCGAGACGTCGCAGCCCGACAGGCCGGCGCACACGTCCCGTGGGGACCGCCTCGGAGGATAGCCCGCCGACCGGTGACGGGCGCAGTCGAGCCCGGTCCCGGGCGCGCCGCGGGCCAGGCCTTCACGGCACGTCCCGGACGTCTCCACGCCATGTCCCGTCCACGGTCCCGCCTACCGCGAGCGGTTCGTCCGCTTGGCGATGCTTCCCCGGCGCACGGGGCCGGAAGGGGGTACCCGGCGCCCCCGCGGAGGCGGGTATCCTCTCCAACGACATTCAGCCGTTCAGACGGCGTTCACCGGAGCTCCGCCCCCCCGCGGTCCCCGGCGCACCTCACACACCGCCGTGGCCTGGTCCCGTTCGAGGATGCTTCCTCCCGGGCTCGACCACAGATCGAAAGGACCTGGGCCCCATGCCTCTCGACCTTGCCGTGATCGGCCTTGGTTATGTCGGACTTCCGCTTGCCCGGGAGGCGGTGCGTGCCGGCCTCCAGGTGCGCGGCTTCGACGTCACGACGCCGGTCGTGGACGCGCTCAACGAGGGCCGCTCGCACGTGGACGACATCTCGGACGCGGACGTGGCCTCGATGGTCGAGGCGGGGTTCCGCGCGACCGCCGACGTGGAGGACATCCGTGGCGCGGCCGCCGTCGTGATCTGCGTGCCGACGCCGTTGGGGCAGGACGGCGGGCCGGACCTGGGCGCGGTGATCGCGGCGACCCGCACGGTGGCGGGGGTGCTCGAGCCCGGCATGGTCGTGGTGCTGGAGTCGACGACGTACCCGGGCACCACGGAGGAGGTCCTCAAGCCGATCCTCGAGGAGGGCGGCCTGCGGTGCGGCGAGGACTTCCACCTGGCGTTCTCGCCCGAGCGGATCGACCCGGGCAACCCGACGTACGGCATGAAGAACACGCCGAAGGTCGTGGGCGGGCTGACCCCGGAGGCCACGGAGCGTGCCGCGGCGCTGTACTCGCGGTTCGTGGACACGGTGGTCGTCGCCAAGGGTGCGCGCGAGGCCGAGACGGCGAAGCTGCTCGAGAACACCTACCGGCACATCAACATCGCGCTGGTGAACGAGATGGCGCGGTTCTGCCACGAGCTGGGCATCGACCTGTGGGACGTCATCCGGCTGGCCAAGACCAAGCCGTTCGGGTTCCAGGCGTTCTACCCCGGCCCCGGGGTGGGCGGGCACTGCATCCCGATCGACCCGAACTACCTGAGCCACAACGTGCGCTCGCGCCTGGGCTACCCGTTCCGGTTCGTCGAGCTGGCGCAGGAGATCAACGCGACGATGCCGTCGTACGTGGTGCGGCGCGCGCAGGACATCCTCAACGAGGACGCGAAGGCGATGCGCGGCTCGCGGGTGCTGGTGCTGGGCGTGACGTACAAGCCGGACATCGCCGACCAGCGGGAGTCGCCCGCGGTCGCGGTCGCTCGGGCGCTGGTGGCCCAGGGCGCCGACCTGGTGTTCCACGACCCGCACGTCGCGCAGTGGCACGTCAACGGTGAGGTCCTGGACCGGGTCGCGGACCTCGACACGGCCATCCTCGACGCGGACCTGGTCATCCTGGTGCAGAACCACAGCGCCTACGATGTCGATGTACTGGCGGAGAAGTCGGTGCGCTTCTTCGACACGAAGGGCGCGACGACGCACCCCGACGCCATCCGGCTCTGACCGGCGAGGACCGGTGAGGGCCCTGTTGGGAGGCCCTCACCGAGTCCGGGTTCATGACGCCGAAGGAGCTCCATGCGCGAACGAAGCATCGCTGTCCTCTGCGCGACCGCCGTGCGTTCGTGGTGTGACGCCTCCGAGGTGCTGTCCTATGAGTAACCTCGACTGCCCGCCCGCCCCCTGCACGAAAGCCTTCGAATGACCGTCGACTCGCGCGCCGTCCCGGACGTCTCGGCCTCCGCCGGGACCTCCGGCGCTGCTCCGCGCGCCACGCGCTTCCGCCCCGACGTGGAGGGACTCCGCGCGATCGCGATCGGGAGCGTGCTGCTCTACCACGCCGGGATCGTCTTCATCCCCGGCGGCTTCATCGGCGTGGACGTCTTCTTCGTCATCTCCGGCTTCCTCATCACGGGCCAGCTCGTGCGCGAGCTGGAGCGGAGCGGCCGGGTGTCGATGATCCGCTTCTACGCCCGCCGAGCCCGACGGCTCCTGCCCGCCGCGGCGCTCGTCCTGGCGGTCACCGCCGCCCTGGTGTTCTTCGTGGGCAGCATCGTCGACCGCAGGGTCTTCGGCGGCGACATCGTCGCGGCCGCCGCCTACGTGGAGAACTGGCGTCTCGCCGGTCGCGCCGTCGACTACCTGGCGGAGGGCGTCAGCGTCTCGCCGGTGCAGCACTTCTGGTCGCTGTCCGTCGAGGAGCAGTTCTACATCGTCTGGCCGCTCCTGCTCGTCGTCGTGGCCTTCCTGGCGCGGCGGTTCCACTGGCCCGCGCGGATCGTGATGGCCGCCGGTCTGTGCCTGATCGTGGTCCCGTCGTTCCTCTGGTCCGTCCTGATGTCGACCGAGAGCCCGGCCAACGCGTTCTTCGTGACCACGACCCGGCTCTGGGAGCTCGGGATCGGCGGCCTCGTGGCCGTCGGCGTCGCGATCTGGCCCCGCGTGCCGCGAGCCGTCGCCCTGGTCCTCGGCTGGGGCGGCATCGCGGCCATCGTCGCCGGCGCGCTGCTCCTCGACGAGACGGCCGTCTGGCCCGGCTCCCTGGCGCTCGTCCCGGTCCTCGGCACCGCGGCCGTGATCATCGCCGGGGCGAGCAGCTCGGCCCCCGGGTTCCTCGGCAACAAGCTCATGGTGTGGCTCGGCGGCCTGTCCTACTCGCTGTACCTCTGGCACTGGCCGCTGCTCATCGCCGCCACCTGGGTGTGGGGCGAGCTCGGCCAGAAGCGCGGGCTGCTCATCGTGCTGCTCGCCGTCATCCCCGCCTGGCTGTCGTACAAGCTCGTCGAGAACCCCGTGCGACGGATCGCCCAGGAGCGCTGGTCGCCCCGGATGACCCTCTCGGTCGGGCTCAACCTGACCGCCATCACCGTGATCGCCGGGCTCCTCCTCATGAGCGGCACCCCCACGAGCGCCCCGGCGAACGCCAGCGTCGAGGGCAAGGGCGCGCAGAGCCTCGAGATGAAGGACGGCGAGGCCACCGGGATCCCCAACCCGGACTCGGTCGAGAGCTTCACCCCGCTCCCCCAGGACGCCGCCGCCGACAAGCCCGACGCCTACGACCGCGGCTGCCAGGTGGACCAGAAGGTCGCCGTCCCCAAGCCCTGCGCCTACGGCGACCGGGAGGGCAAGACGCACCTGATGCTCCTCGGCGACTCCAAGGCCCTCCAGTGGATCGACGCGCTCGACCCGATCGCGAAGGACCACGGCTGGAAGCTCGACGTCGCCACCAAGAGCGCGTGCGGCTTCTCGAGCGCGCAGATCAACGACGGGCAGGGCGACCCCTACGTGAGCTGCACGCAGTACAACGAGGCGCTGCTGCAGATGGTGCTCGACGAGAAGCCCGACGCGGTCATGGTCTCGCAGACCACGAGCTACTCCTACGACAGCGCGGGCGAGCGGACGCAGGACGCGATGGTCGACGCCCTCGAGTCCACGTGGAAGACGCTCGAGGACGCCGGGATCGACGTGATCGCGATCGCGGACAACCCCGACCCGGTCGATCTCCCGGCCGGCGACGGGGAGGTCTACAAGTGTGTCGCCGAGTACATGGACTCCCTGTCCAGCTGCGCCTTCTCCAAGGAGGCCGGGCTCGACAAGAGCGGCACCCCGGCGATGCTGGCGACGGCCGACCTCATGCCGTCGGTCGACGTCGTCAACATGAACGACCTGGTCTGCACCGACGTCTGCCCGCCGGTGATCGGTGACATCCTCGCCTACCGGCAGGGTTCGCACCTCTCCCGCACCTACGTGAAGTCCACGACCCCGATCCTCGAACGACGCCTCACCCCCGTGATCGAGGAGGCCCGCGCGTCGTGAGCCGCCGGACCGAGCACGGCGCACCCGGGGGCGCGGGTCCCACGACGTTCGTCACGCACCCCGACGTCGTGCTCGCCGCGGCACGGCACGCCGAGGGCCTCGGGGCCTCAGGCGGCCGCGTCACCTCCCTGGCGCTCGACATGCAGGCGCCCACCGCCCGGGAGATCGTCGCGCGGATGATCGACCCGCACGCCGACTACGCCGCGGTCGTCGGGGCGGCCCTCGATCCCTCGTCCTCCGACCTGCTCGGCACGGAGCCCGGACGGACCGGTGAGCTGCTCTGCTCGCTCGCCCGACTGGTCGGGCACCAGCAGGCGACCGAGGACGACGTGCCGCACGCGCTGGCGCTCTTCGCCGCCGCTCGACGGCGCGTCCCCGTCCGCCGCTGGTCCGTCCCCGACCGGCGTGCCCTCGCCCAGCTCCTGTGGGCTCACGGCGAGGACGACACCCTGCGTCGCGATACGGCCCTGCTGACGTCGCTCGACGCCGGGACGCGGGCGTTCCTCCGGCTCGACCTCCACGGGTTGGAGCACGGCGTCGGGTCGGAGTCATGGCTCGCCGGGCTCAACGACAACCTCCAGGCCCTCGGGGTCGCCCCGGTCGGGCTGGCGCCGGAGGGCGCCACCCCCTTCGACCGCCTGCAGCCCGGTACGACCCGGACGGCGGGGCCGGGCCCGCTGATCTCCGTGGTGATGCCGGCCTACCGGCCGGGACCGGAGTCGATCACCGCGGTGCGCTCCATCGTGCAGCAGACGTGGCAGGACTGGGAGCTGCTCGTCGTCGACGACGCCTCCGGCGACGAGTTCGAGCCCGTCTTCGCGCAGCTCCAGGGCCTGGACCACCGGGTGCGTGTCCTGCGCCAGCCCGTCAACCGGGGCACCTACGCGGCGCGCAACCGCGCGCTGGAGGAGGCCCGCGGAGAGTTCGTCACGTTCCAGGACACCGACGACTGGTCGCACCCCGAGCGGCTCGAGCGGCAGGTCCTTCCGCTCCTCGAGGACCCGTCCCTCCTGAGGACGCTCAGCCGCTCCCTGCGGTGCGACGACGACCTCGTCTTCCAGCGCCTGGGGAACGACCCGGTCCACGCCAACGCCTCGTCGCACCTGTTCCGGCGCTCCGTCCTCGACACGGTCGGCCGCTTCGACTGGGTGCGCAAGAGCGCCGACACGGAGTTCGACCTGCGGCTGGAGGCGGTGTTCCCCGGCCGCCGCCTGCAGCTGCAGGAGCCGTTGGCCTTCGTCCGGCTCCAGGCCGACTCGCTCTCCCGCAACGACGTCCGGCCCGGCTGGATGCACCCGGCCCGGATGGAGTACCGCGCCGCGATGATCCACTGGCACCGGCAGATCGAGGCCGGGGCGAGCCCGCGGATCCCCGCGGACGTCACGCGGCGCCCGCTGACGGCCCCGCGACCGTTCCTGCGGGACGTCGGGCTCCCGGAGCAGGCGGTCGACGTCGCCTTCGTCGCCGACTGGACGATGGACGGCGCCACCCAGCGCACCGCGCTCGCCGAGATGGCGGCCCTCGCACGCTCGGGCCTGCGCGTGGGGCTCGTCCACGTGCGCAGCGCGTTCAGCGAGGCGCCCCGTCGAGCGCCCCTGTCCCTCGCCGCACGCCGCGCCCTCGCCGACCGCACGCTCACGTTCGTGTCCCTCGAGGAGCAGGACCACGTGCCGACGATCGTCGTCCGGCAGCCCGACGTCCTCGAGTTCCCCACGTCTCGCCCGGTGTCCCTCAGCACGGACCGCGTGGTGGTCGTCGCGGACCCGGGGCCGCGCACGGCCGGCGGGCCCGGCGTGCGCTGGGTCGCCGAGGACTGCGACCGGAACGCCGAGGCGCTCTTCGGCGTCGCCCCGGAGTGGATCGCCCCGGACGATCCCGCGCGGGCGGACGCGTACCCGCGCGTCCTCGACGTGCCGCGGTGGCCCGGGAGGCTGCCCCGCCGGTTCCGGAGCGACCGGCCGGTCGTCGGCTGGATCTTCGGCGGAGAGCTTTCCGCGCTGCCCGACGGCGCCGACCGCCTGCGACAGGTCTTCCCGGTCGACGGCACGGTCGACGTCCGTCTTCTCGGGAGCCGCCGCGTCCTCGAGGGGGCCCTCCCCGTCCTCCCGGCCGAGTGGCTCGTCTACGAGACGGGCGAGGTCACCGCACGGCAGCTGCTGCAGCAGGTCGACGTCGTCGTCGCCTTCCCCCGGGCGGTGACGGCCGAGGCGCTGCGCACGGTGGAGGAGGCGCTCGCCGAGGGGTGTGTGCCCGTCGTCTCGCCAGAGCTCGCCCCGCACTTCGGCGACGCCGTGCTGGCGTGCGCGCCCGACGAGGTCGCCGGCCTGGTCGGACGGCTGCGGGCCGACCAGGCCGCCTTCCGCGACCGGTCGCGCCGCGGATGGCAGTGGGCGGACGAGCGGTTCGCCGACTCCGGGCGACGGGTCGTCGAGGCGCTGGGCCTGGGTGCCCGGTCGTCGGGCCCGACCTGGTCGCCGTAGGTCAGCGGGCGGCGCCGGCCTCACGCTCGGTGGCCTCCAGCCGCGCCGCGCCGATGTCGGCGACGACGCGCCGCGCCATCGCGTCGGCGTGCTCCGCGTGCGCGGCGGCCTCCTTCAGGCCCTTCTTCTGCCCCGCCAGGACGAGGTCGGTCTTGGCCGCGAGCCGTGCGGTGCCCTCGTCGATCCGCGCGGTCACCGTGCGGCCGACGCTGTGGACCAGCCCCGCCCCGAGGACGGCGGCCACGCCGAGCGCGGCACCGCCCAGCTCGGTGCTGGAGGCCGCGAAGCCGACGGCGGCGACCACCCCGGCCAGCGCGGTGAGAGACGTGAGGACGTTGGTCCTCGAGAGCTTGGGCACGATGGCTCCTCGAACTCGGTCGACAGGGACGATGGGCGCGGAACGCCTGGTCACCGCGGCCGCGCGGGGATCCGTTCCTCGATCGCCGCGACGGTCCGGGCACAATTCTGCCGGTCCCGCCGTGGGAACGCCGCCTCGATGCGTGCCGTGTAGACGGGATCGGGCCGGCAGTCCCGCTCGAGCAGGCGCTCGACCGCGTCGAGCGTGTCGTCGAGGGTCCGCACGACCGGGCCGAACCCGTCCCGGTCGTAGTCGAACCACGTGGGCGACGAGTGCTTGCCCTCGAACTCCTCCTCGTCGAAGCGCGCGTACACGATCGGGGTCCCCAGGTACGCCACGTCGAAGTGCACCGACGAGTAGTCCGTGACGAAGGCGTCGCACCCCCGGATCAGGTCCTGGAACGACACGGTGTCCGTGTCGGCGATCTCGATGCGTTCTCCCGCCACGGTCGCCCCCTCGAACCTGGACGCCATGTTGTAGTGCGGCACGAAGGTCAACCGGTAGTCGTACCGCTCCAGCATCTCGTGCAGGCGCCGGCTCTCCAGGAGATCCGACATGAACCGCTGGTAGGTCGATCCCTCGTAGGGGACCTCGCCGTCCTGCGACGCATGGAGCGACGTCATCGCGAGGTAGTTCCGCCAGGTCGGCATGAAGAGGATGGTCCGGCTGGGCGGGGTCGGCGTCAGCGCGTCGTACCGCGGCATCCCCGCCTCGACGAGCTGCTCGTCGTAACCCGACGCGGCCCGCAGGGCCTCGGTCTCCCGCGGCATGACCGTCAGGCAGATGTCGTAGCCCGTCGTGCCGCGCTTCACCGCGTTCGGGCTGAGATGGACGCCGTGCTTGAGGTAGACGCGCAGCGCCCCGACCCGCCAGACGATGTGGCGCGTGTACTCCTTCACGTCCCACCCGTCCGGCACCAGGTAGCCGATCATGTAGGCGTTGGCCAGCACGGTGGCGTGCAGCAGGAGCAGCTGGTGCTTCCACGACGAGTGGGCGACGACGTGCCCGTACGGGGCCACGCGGTCGTACTGGGGGCTCGACCGGTCGATGACGTAGTAGGCCCGGCGCCGCAGGCCCGACTCCCGAAGGTGCCGGAACAGGTGGACGCCGTTGTCCTGCGCGGTGTCCTTCCGCTCCCCGACGAGCCAGATCTCACGACCCGCGAAGAACGGTCGCGTCACGAGCCTGACGAAGCGGAGCCACCGCATCCGCCGACCGGCAGACCCCCGGGCGATGAACCCGGCGTCCTTCTTCAGCAGCATGCCGGCCCACCGCAGGCGCGCCGAGAGCCCCGATCCCTCCTGCGTGGTGAGGAACGCGGCGTTCCCGTCGCCGACGGTGTGCAGGAGATACCTGACGGTGGTCGTCCCTGCCTGCCCGGGTGCGTCGTCCCCGTCTGCGTGCATCCCGACCGTCCGCGCGCTGATCAGCGCGCCGCCGCGGGGCCGGAGGTTGCGACGCAGCCGGAGCTCGGGCACCTCGGTGTCGAGCTCGATGACGAAGCGACGGTGGCCGCTCCCCGTGCCGACGAGCGCGAGCCGTGTGCGCAGGCCAGCCCACTGCGCGTCGCCGCGGTTGCCGATCCGCGGAGTCAGCGGCACCGGGCCGGAACGGGCGACATCACCCGACGGGCCCGTCAGCGCGAGGCGGTACCGCCAGGGCGGTTCGGGCATGTCCGAGCCGAACGCGACGGACAGGAACCCCATGATCTCGACGTCTCCGTCGGCGGGGTCCAGCGCCTCGAGCCACGGGGTCGCCGCGGACAGCGCGAGTCGCCCCAGGAAGTCGGCGAGCAGCGATCCCCGCGTCACGTCCTGCTCCGTGAGCATCCGCTGGATGTAGCGGGCCACGCTCTGCTTCGTCCCCCGGTCCGTCCAGAGCAGGAGGGGCGTCGGGCTGGTGAGGGCAAGCTCGTCTAGCCGTGCGACCTCGCGCCACAGGTGTCGGGACCACTCGTCGAGGTGGGCGGCGCGCGGAAGGGTCGCGACGGTGCCGTACCGGGCACCGGAGCCCGCCAGCCAATCGCTGGCTGCGATGTTGTGGTCCTGGCTCAGGTTCGACGCCGACTCCACCGCGGCGACCTCGTGGCGAGAGACCGCCTTCTGGACGTCCATGCCGGGGTCGTGCACGACCGCGATCGGGGCGCGACGGAAGCGGGGCATCTTCCGGAGCTCGGCCAGAGCAGGCTCCAGGATCTCCGCCCGGTTGGCACCGACGATGAAGACGAGGGCGATGTCAGGTCTCGGCGCATCCACGTCGCTCACATGCACGTCGTTCACGGGCCGCTCCGCTCCCTTCCTCCACGGGTCACGACGCCCCACCGCCTCCCGAAGTCTGCCGGACGGCCGTCCGCCGGTCCACCCATCGCCACCACAGGACCCTGGGGCCCCCGGCCGTGCGGACCGACCAGGCCACCCGCTCGCAGTTGTGGCGGTCGTGGTAGCGGACCGACCGCTGCGCGCGGGCCCAGTGCTCCTCCGGCATCGCGAAGCCGTCGGCAGCCGTCGTCTCGACCTCCTCGACCAGCCGGTCGACGTCGGTGACGATCGTCCCCGGGAGGTCCGCGTCCAGGTCGAGGAACGACCCCTGGTCCCCGAAGAACCGCTCCTGGTCGAACTGGAAGTAGAGGACCGGTCGCCGCTGCAGCGCGAAGTCGAAGGCCACGGACGAGTAGTCGGTGACGAGGCAGGCGTGCTCCCGCAGGAGCGTCTGCACGTCGACCGCCCCCTGCTGCAGCACGCGGACGCCCTCCACGTCGAACAGGTCGACGTAGTGCCGCATGTTCGGGTGGAGGATGAACGTCACGCGAAGCCCGTCGCGCATCGCCCGCGCCAGGCGCGGGTGGCCGAGGAACTCCTGCCACCGCGCGCGGTACTCGCTGTCCAGGAACCGGTCGCGGTTCCCCAGCCACTCGCGCCACGTCGGGATGACGAGCAGGCCCTCCGGGTCCCGGTCCAGCGGGGCGAGCAGCTGGTCGAACCGCGGCAGCCCCGTCACCCGCACCTGGGCGGGCCGGTACCCGAACGCGTCGACGGCGACGCGGCACTCGCGGTCGGAGCTGACGTGGAAGCGGTCCGTGGTGAAGCCCGGAGCGAAGCGCCCGTAGTTGGCCGTCATGTTCTTCGTGCCGGAGATCCCGTGGCGGAGGAAGACCCGCACGGCCCGCACCCGGGCGACGACCGCCGGATGGCGCGACGGCAGGAGGTACTCGGCGTGGTGCGTCCCGGCGATCCGCGACGCCAGGAACGCCACCCGGACGTGCTCGCGCGAGCCGTGGAGGACGACGTTGCCGAGGCCGTCGAGCCGGGCGCGATCGGGGGCGTCCTCGGCGACGACGTAATAGGCGCGGCGCCTCGGCTCGTGCTCGCGGAGCCACCGGAAGAGGTGATAGCCGTTGTCCTGCGCCTTGTACGGCAGCTCCCCGACGAGCCAGATCCCGAGGAACGGGCGGACCAGCGGCAGGAGCCAGGCGAGGCGGGTCCACCGCCGCAGGTACGCGAAGACCTCCGGCGACATCCGCTCGACGCGCACCGACACGTTGGCGCCGCGGAAGGTCTCGTAGGGAAGCAGCTGCGTGACGACGCCCCCGACGACGGCCCGGCCGGGCCGGAGCGCGACCTGGTGCGCCCTGGTGCTCACGCGGCGGGTCTGGACCCGACCCTCCTGGTCCTCGACCTCGATGCTGAGGTCCAGGGTCTCGTCCCGCGGGTCGAGGCGCGTCACGAGCGCGGACACCGGCAGGGCGAGGGCGCCGCGGTGGACGAACCGTCCTCGGTCCCGACGGGACTCGTCGGGCAGCGGCACGAGGGGCACGTCGACGTCGTACCGTCGCCCGGTCTCCCGGGAGGCCGCCACGAGACGGGCCGCTCGGGCGCCCCGGTCGGCGCCGCGGACCCGCAGCCGCAGCGCGACGCCGTCGGCGCCCAGGCGCAGCTCGTCCACGTCGATCAGGAACTTGCGTGCGGGGGCGCCCGCCAGGAGCACGCTGAGGTTGCCGTTCTGGGTCACGGCGAGGCGGTCGTCGGCCGCGCCGGCTGCGGACGACCGAGCGACGTCGACCCGCGTCGTCGACCGGAAGTTGCCGAGCCGGACGGGTGCGGGCGCCTCGCCGGCGCCCCGGTCCGGGGCGGCGCCACCCTGGGCCGGCACCAGGTGCATCCACAGGTCGGCGACGTCGTCCCCGGGCACGGAGCGCCGCCGCAGCTCGTCCAGGGACAGCCGCGCCGAGAACGTCTCGCGCCCGCTCGCGGGCACCCGGACCTCGGCGCCGCTGTCGCGAAGGACCGCGGACACCTCGCCGACCTTCCAGCCAGGGCGCGCCGAGGTCCCCTCGACGACGACCTCACCGTCGCGGATGCCCACCTCGAGGGACGTCTTGTCCGGCCCGACCACCCGTGCCGGGCGCAGCGCACGTGCCGTTCGACGGGCCCATCGGCGGAGCAGCCCCCCTCGCCTCACCGCCGTCGCGCCGCGGGGACGCCGAGCGCAGGCCAGCACGTGTCGGGGGACGACGGTGCGTCGCACCTGCGCTCCGGTCGAACCATCGAAACTCCCCACGAATACCCGCGGACACACCGCGGTGGCGACGACATTCTAGGTCGTCCCCGGGCCGCGTCGAGCGCCCCGCACGGCTAGTCGCCGGAGCGCGTCATCATCCGCTTCGCCTTGGAGGCGGCGCGCCTCAGCGGCGTCCTCGTCGCCTGCGCGAGGCTGCGCTCCAGGTCCCTGTTGGCGCGGACCAACCCGGCCTTCTCCTGCTCCAGGTCCTTGATCGCGGCACGCTCGTCCTTGGCGATGCCGTACAGCGTGGTGATCCGCTCGCCGAGGCTTCGCCGGGCGGCGATGTCGCGGAAGTCCGACGCCGACCACTGCGCGGGCTTCTGCATCACCGGGTCGAAGTCCCACCGGTCGCCGAACCGGGCGAGGTCGGCGCCGTAGATCTCCTCGAGCGCCTCGCGCACGCCGCCCTCGAACACCTCGGACGCCGCCCGGAGCGGGGTGTCGTTCTCCCTGCCGAGGGACACCTCGTGCGGGCGCCCGACGTCGTCGAGGTGGGCGCTCAGGTCGCCCAGCAGCGTGGAGATGTCGCTGATGTCGTAGATGCGCGAGTACGGGATCGTGTCCTCGTGCAGCCGCGTCGTCTGGGGCGCGAAGTGCGTGTCGCGGACCGGGCCGCGGGGGTCCCGCAGCACCTCGACGAACCGCGCGAAGTCGCGGACCACGTCCTCGACGGAGCCCGGCGCGTCCGGCAGCCACTCGGCCCCGGCGAACTTCCGTCCCGTGTAGACCGGGTCGCCCACGAGGAACTTGGACTGCCACGCCGAGAACGCCCGCAGGCGCGGGTCGCGCACGACCGCGAAGACGAACCAGCCGTTCGCCGGGGAGATCTCCGCCCGCTCGGCCGGCTCGAGCTGCTTGAGCGAGCGCACGTCGTGCCAGAGCCGCCGGTGGTGGATCATCATGCGCGGCGTCGCCTCGCAGCTCAGCACGCTGGTGAACTGCTCCGGGTCCTGCCCGCTGAGCTCCGCGACGAGCCACTTCAGGCTGGTGCACGCGTTCTTCGCCAGGTGGGTGAACAAGACCTTGTGCTCGGGCAGCACCCAGGTGTTGGGCGCGGTCGCGTGCTCCGCCGTCAGCGGAACGGTCCCGGTCACGGCCATGTCGATCACCTCGTCCTCAGGCGGTGTGCGGAAGGGTGCCGACCATCCCGGCCGCCACGGTCTTGTTCGTGGCCTCGTCGACCAGGATGAACGCGCCCGTCCGCCGGTTCTGGCGGTAGGGGTCGACGAACAGCGGCTGCGTGACCCGCAGCTGGATGCGGCCGATCTCGTTGAGCCGGATCTCGGTCGCGTCCTCGTCGCGGTGCAGGGTGTTGACGTCGACGCGGTACTTGACGTCCTTCACCATGGCACGCGCCCACCGGGTGGTGTGCTTGATCGCGTACTTCTTGCCCTGCACCAGCGGCGCCGTCTCGTCCATCCAGCAGATCTGGGCGTCGATGTCCTGCAGCGCGGCGGGCGAGTTGTTCGGGCGGCAGATCATGTCGCCGCGCGAGATGTCGATCTCGTCCGCGAGCCGCACGGTCACGGACATGGGCGGGAACGCCTCGTCGACCGGGCCGTCGGCGGTGTCGATGCCCTCGATCGTGGTCTCGAGCCCGGACGGCAGCACCATGACCTTGTCGCCCTTCTTGAGCACCCCGCCGGCCACGGTGCCCGCGTACCCGCGGTAGTCGCGCGCGTCGTGCGACTGCGGCCGGATCACGTACTGCACGGGGAACCGCACGTCCTGCAGGTTGCGGTCGCTCGCCACGTGCAGGGACTCCAGGTGGCTGAGCAGCGGGCGTCCGTCGAACCACGGCATGTTCTCGCTGCGGTTCACCACGTTGTCGCCGACGAGCGCCGAGATCGGGATGAACGTGAGGTCCGGCACGCGCAGGCGCGAGGCGAAGTCCGTGAAGTCGCGCCGGATGCCCTCGAAGACCTCCTCGGAGTAGTCGACGAGGTCCATCTTGTTCACGCAGACCACGATGTGCGGTACACCCAGCAGGGTGGCGAGGAACGTGTGCCGGCGGCTCTGCTCGATGACGCCCTTGCGGGCGTCCAGGAGGATGATCGCGACGTCGGCGGTCGACGCGCCAGTGACCATGTTCCGCGTGTACTGGATGTGGCCCGGGGTGTCCGCGATGATGAACTTGCGCCGGGGCGTCGCGAAGTAGCGGTACGCCACGTCGATCGTGATGCCCTGCTCGCGCTCGGCCCGCAGGCCGTCGGTGAGCAGCGCCAGGTCGGTGTAGTCGTTGCCGCGGTCCTTGCTGACCTGCTCCACCGACTCGAGCTGGTCCTCGAAGATCGTCTTGGAGTCGAACAGCAGCCGGCCGATGAGGGTGCTCTTGCCGTCGTCCACGGAGCCCGCGGTCGCGAAGCGCAGCAGGTCGGCCGACGTGTCGAACGCCTGCTGGCTCGCGCCGCCCTCGGTCACGTGCGACGTTCCGGCGGAGGTCACGGGGGTCTCGATGCTCTCGGTGCTCATGGCTTAGAAGTAGCCCTCTCGCTTGCGGTCCTCCATCGCGGCCTCGCTCACCTTGTCGTCGCCACGGGTGGCGCCACGCTCGGTGAGGCGCACGGCGGCGACCTCCTCGACGATCTCGGCACGGGTCGCCGCCGTCGACGCGACGGCGGCGGTGAGGTTGGCGTCCCCCACCGTGCGGTAGCGGACGGACCGCACCTCGGCGGTCTCGCCGTCCTTGAGCGGCGTGAACTCGTTGACGGCGAACAGCATGCCGCCCCGGTCCACGACCTCGCGCTCGGCCGCGAAGTACAGGTCGGGCAGATCGATGTCCTCGGCCTCGATGTAGGCCCAGATGTCCAGCTCGGTCCAGTTGGACAGCGGGAACACGCGGATCGACTCGCCCTGGTGGACGCGGCCGTTGTACAGGTCCCAGATCTCGGGCCGCTGGTTCTTGGGGTCCCACTGGCCGAAGTCGTCGCGGAAGGAGAACACGCGCTCCTTGGCGCGCGCCTTCTCCTCGTCGCGGCGCCCGCCGCCGAACAGCGCGTCGAAGCCGTTCTTCTCGGCGGCCTCGAGCAGCACCGGGGTCTGGATGCGGTTGCGGGAGCCGTTGGGCTCCTCCTGCACCAGCCCACGCTCGATGGCCTCCGGCACGGAGGCGACGACGAGCTGGATGCCGAGCCGCTCGACCCAGCGGTCGCGCGTGGCGAGCACGGACGGGAAGTTCAGGCCGGTGTCCACGTGCATGATCGGGAACGGGATGCGCGCCGGGGCGAACGCCTTGGCGGCCAGGTGGAGCATGACGATCGAGTCCTTGCCGCCCGAGAAGAGCAGACAGGGGCGCTGCATCTCCGCGACCACCTCGCGAAAGATGTGGATGCTCTCCGCTTCGAGGCTGCGGAGCTGGCTCAGGACGTGGGACGTCACGGCTGGGCACCTTCCTTGATGTCGACCCCGACCTCCGTCAGCGCCGCACGCAGGTGCGCCGCCACGGCCGGGTGGCTGACGAAGAGATCGGGGAGCCAGGGGTCCTGGCGGTTGTACTCGAGCGGGGTGCCGTCCAGCCGGGTGCACACGAGGCCCGCGGCGAGCGCGACCGCGACGGGTGCCGCCGAGTCCCACTCGTACTGGCCCCCGGCGTGCACGTACGCGTCGACGGTGCCGTCCACGACGGACACGACCTTGACGCCGGCCGACCCCATGGGCACGAGCTCGACGTCGTCGCGGGCGGCGAGGTCCTGCACGAACTGCGGCGGACGGCTGCGGCTCGCGGCGAGGCGCAGCGGCCGCCGGCCGGCCAGGACCGCGTCCGTGTCGTCGGCCGGGCTCGGCCCTGCGTCGGTCGTGGCGGTGCTGAGGACGGCGCCGCGGGCCGGCAGCCCGACCGCACCGGCGGCGAGCCCGTCGGACCGGGCGACGCCGCGGTCCCAGAGGGCCACGTGCACCGCGAAGTCGTCGCGCCAGCCCGCGCCGTCGCCGGCGCGCTCGGCGAACTCGCGGGTGCCGTCGAGCGGGTCGACGATCCACACGCGGTCCGCCGTCAGGCGGGCGGCGGTGTCGGCGGCCTCCTCGGAGAGGACGGCGTCGCCCGGGCGGGCGTGCGCGAGCGCGCCGGCGAGCCACGACTGGCTGGCCGCGTCGCCCGCGTCCTTGAGCTCCCTCGCCACGAACGACCCGCCGGCGGCGTCGACCTCCGCCCGCAGGCCGCGGAGCACCTCGCCGGCTCCCTGCGCGAGCGCGACGGCGAGCTCGCCGTCGGGCAGGCCCGGGTCCGGGAAGGACGGGGCGGACGCGGACATACGACTCCTCGGCTTGCAGCTCTGGACGGAGGCCCCGGGCGGGCCGCGGCCGACGCTACCATTCCGAATTGGACGATTCCCTGAGAGTTCACATTGTTGAATTCTGTTTTTCCGATAGGAATGGTGCGCTTTTGAGCCTCGACCTCCCGCTGATCGTCGGCGGACTCGTCGTGGGCTTCGTCGTCGGCCTGACGGGGATGGGCGGCGGCGCGCTGATGACGCCGATGCTCATCTTCGTGTTCCGCGTCGACCCGCTCACCGCGGTCTCCTCCGACGTCGTGGCCAGCCTGTTCATGAAGCCCGCGGGCGCGATCGTGCACCTGCGCCGCCGCACCGTGAACCTGCAGCTCGTGCTGTGGCTGTGCATCGGCTCCGTGCCGGCCGCCTTCTCCGGCGCGCTCCTCATCCGTTACCTCCCGTTCGGCGACGGGTTCGACGAGATGCTCAAGCAGATCCTCGGCGTCGCCCTGCTCATCGCGTCGGCAGGGCTGGTCGTGCGCGCGGTGCTCGGCATGCTGCAGCGCCGCACCGCCCTCGGCGAGGGGCCCGCCGCGCCCAGCAGCCCCGACGTCGTCGTCCGCAAGGTGCCCACGCTGGTCCTCGGCGCCGTGGCCGGGCTCATGGTCGGCCTCACGTCCGTCGGCGCCGGCTCGATCATCATCGTGGTGCTGCTCCTGCTCTACCCGGCCCTCAAGGCCTCCCAGCTCGTCGGGACCGACCTGGTGCAGGCGGTCCCGCTGGTCGCGGCCGCGTCGCTGGGGCACATCCTCTACGGGGACTTCGAGCTGGTCCTGACGACCTCCCTGCTCGTCGGCGCGATCCCCGGTGCCTGGTTCGGCGCCCACGTCTCGAGCCGCGCCCCCGGCGGCATCATCCGCCGCGCCCTGGCGATCCTCCTGCTGGCGTCCGGCCTCAAGCTGCTGGGCGCCTCGCTCGGCGTGGTGGTCGCCGCCGCCGTGGGCGCGCTCGTCGTCGGCAACCTGCTGTGGGTCGTGGTCCGGGAGCGCATCAAGCGGCTCCCTCCCCGGCCGGCCGTGCCCGGCACCGTCCCCGCTCCCGCACCCGACCGCGAACCGGCCCCCGAACCGGACCCCGACCAGAAGGACACGACGACGCGATCATGACCGAGCCCACCCCCGGCACGGTGCCCTCGGACCTGCCCTCCGACCTGCCCGCCGCGACCCACGTCCTGTCCCCCGACGAGCTGGACCTCCTCGAGCTCGCCCTCGCCGGCGGCCCCTGGGTCCCGCCCGCCGGGCTGCCCGCCGGCCCCGTGACCCTCACGGACGCCGAGAACACGCCGCTCGCCGTCGCCGGCGTCCCCGGCGACGCGGCCCCGCGCGCCGTGCGCCCGTTCGCCCGTGCCGCCGGGCCGCACTGGGACCCCGCCGTGCGTCGCACCGCCCGCGAGGTGCGCGACGGTGCGCCCGCGGGCCGCGCGGCCGTCGCCCTGGTCGTGGCCGAACCGCCCACACGCTCGGAGGTGGACGCCCTGCCCGGGCTCGTCGGCGACGCGGGCTCGGTGCTGCTGCTCGTCCCTGCCGCGCGCCGGTCCCCCGCCGCCGGGCAGGTGGGGGCCCCGGGTCTCGTGCGCATCGCCCAGGACCTCGCCGACCGGTTCGAGGACGGCCCGCGCCGCGCGAGCGTCGTCGTCGTGCCGTGGCCGGCCGACGCCCCGGACGGGCTGCGCTGGACGGACGTCGGCGCGCGCTACGGCGCCACGCGGACCGAGCTGCTCGTCGCGCACCGCTCCCCCGGGGACCGCGGCGCCGTCGAGAAGCTCGGCACCGTGTGGTCCGGCGCCGTCGCCGCGCTCTACCCGGAGGTGCCGGCCGCCGAGGTCGCGCGGGCCGCCGGCACGGCCCGGCCGCGGGGCGCCGTCGTCTTCTTCACGGGCCTGTCCGGCTCCGGCAAGTCGACCGTGGCCCGGGCGCTGGCCGCCGAGCTCGACGACGAGGGCCTGCACACCACCTTGCTCGACGGCGACGAGGTGCGCCACCACCTGTCCAAGGGCCTCGGCTTCGACAAGGCCTCCCGCGAGCTCAACGTGGAGCGCATCGGCTACGTCGCGTCGCTCGTGTCCTCGCACGGCGGCGTCGCCGTGGCGGCGCCGATCGCGCCGTTCGCGTCGGGCCGCGCACGGGTGCGCGAGCTCGCCGAGGCCGCCGGCACCTTCCTGCTGGTGCACGTCAGCACGCCGCTGGAGGTGTGCGAGGCCCGCGACCGCAAGGGCCTGTACGCGAAGGCCCGGCGCGGCGAGATCCCCGAGTTCACCGGGATCTCCTCGCCGTACGAGGCGCCGACCGACGCCGACCTGGTCGTCGACACCTCCCGGGTGAGCGTCGAGGACGCCGTGGCACGCGTCCGCGCGGCACTGGACGCCGCGGGTGGCGACCGTTCCGGCCCGCTCCGCTGAGCCAGGGCGTCGTGGCGTCCGCGCGGGACGCCGGACCTCAGCCGCGCAGCGCCTCGAGGATCCGCTCGCGCGCCTTCCCGTCCCGGTAGGCGAACGCGCGGTCGATCCGCTCCGCGTACCGGTCGGGCAGGCGCTCGAGGGTGCTGGCGACCGCCCGCTGGGCCGCCTCAGCGCTCGTGACGACCGGGCCGAACCCGGACGTCTCGAACCCCGCCGCCCGGGAGCGGGCGCTGTCGGCGGCGCCGAGCACGGACTCCCGGTCGACCTGGAGATAGACCGTCGGCCGGCCGAGATAGGCCAGGTCGAGCGCACGGGCGGAGGAGTAGTCGGTGACGAGGACGGCGGCGGAGGCCAGGGCCTCCAGCTCGTCGTCCTGAGGGACGAGCTCCACCCCGGGCGGGGGCGAGAAGACCTCGGGGCCCACCCCCGACGGGAGGATCAGCCGGACGCGGCGCCCCTCCCGGGCGGCGAGAGCGGCGAGCTCGGCGGAGCCGAGGAACTCCCGCCAGGCGGCCACGAACGGCAGGGCGCGGAACTCCTCGATCGCCCTCCCGGCCGATTCCGGGTCGGTCGGCCGCAGCGTGCCGGACCGCCAGCCGGGCGCGACGACGACGTGCTCGGCCGGCGCCCGCAGCTCCTCGAGCCGGTCGTGAGAGGGCAGCCCGGTGAGCGCGACCTCGCTCGGGAGGTAGGTCTGCGTCCCGTAGGGGCCGCCGGCGCGGACGAGCTCGATCGCCGAGGACACCGTGATGAGGTCGGCCTGCGACGCCCAGGAGTCGCGATGGAGCAGCCTGCCGACCCCGCCGGCGGGCAGCAGCGCCACGCGCCACTCCCGCGGGATCCCGTGCCCCGGGAGCGGGACGTGCGCACGCCGTGTCATGCGGGACGTGACCAGGAGGTCCGCCCGGCGCAGGAGGGAGGCGTGCTCGGCCGACCCCGCGGTCACGCACCCGACGCCCGCCCGGCGCAGCCGTGCCTCGGCCTCGGAGCCCGCCTCGGTCACGAAGCGCATCTCGACGTCGGACGCCCGCTCCTGCACGTACCCGTAGAGCAGCTCGCTCTGCGACGGCGCGGCGTCGGTGTCGTCGCCGGTGACGAACACCCAGGTCTCGCCGCGCGCGGCCTGCGGCTCGGCGTGCACCGCGGCGCGGGGCTGCGCCGTCGAGCCGGTCACGGCCCGCGCGAGGCGCCGCCAGCGGGAGACGACCGCACCGGAGACCGCGGCCGGCGGCGGCGCGCTGGCCGGAGCCGGTGCGGTGGGGGCGGCCGGATCGGCCTTCTGCGCCGCGGGCTTGACGTCGATGGGCGGCCGCCTCCCGGCGCGCTCGTCGACGTCGCCGGCCTTCAGGATCGTGCCGTCGAGCTCGAGCGTGAAGCGCGGCTCCGTCGAGGCCAGGCCGACGACGTCCCCCCGCTGCATCCTTACGAGGAGCACCAGCTGGTACAGCCAGGTCTTCCCGAGGTACTCGATCCCGCGGCTCCTGCGCTCGAGGACCTCGGCCTCGCCCGCGACGACCTGCAGCTCCGGGAAGTCGTGGTCGCTCCCGTAGACGGCCGCGCGCCACGCGCCACGCTCCGGGTGCCAGCGCAGCCGTTCCACGGGCGAGGACGAGACGTCCTCGACGGCGGAGAGCCACGCGAACCGCATCTCCAGCGGCACCGCGAAGATGTCGAAGCCCCTGATGTTCTCGGCGCCGATCTGCCGCAGGTTCTCGACCAGACGCTCGCGGATGAGCGCCAGCTGTTCCTCGGACGCGAGGTCGACGGGCGTGTTGGCGCGCCGGTTCCGGCGGAACAGCATGAACACGAAGTACAGCAGCAGGTTCGCCAGCCAGGGCGGGCACTCGTCGCCAGCGCGGTCGAGCATGCCGCGGTGCGAGATCCCGAACAGCGACGCGTAGCGGGACATGTTGCCGCTGTGCTTCGACACGATCGAGGACGCGTCGGCACGGCGGAGGTAGAAGTACTCCGCCCCCGGGACCAGCACGTACCGCGCCCGGTTGCAGAGCAGGAAGTGCCCGATCATGTCCGTGTCGGAGGACTGCAGGATCTGCTCGTCGAACCGGAGGCCGTGGCGAGAGATCACGTCGTGGCGGAAGAACGCGACACCACCGAGCGTGTGGATCTTGCGCGGCTGCCGGCGCAGGTCGATGACCGAGCTGACGGCGCCGACGTACCGGGCGTCCAGCGTGTGCCCGATCGTCGAGCCGTCGGGCGAGGTGAGGATCGCCCGGCCCACGAACATCGTCTCGTCCGGGAACCGCTCCCGTGCCTGCTCGATCTCGAGCAGGTAGCGGGGGTCCAGCCGGTCGTCGGGGTCCGGGTGCGACACCCAGGTGCCGCGAGCCCAGGCGAGGCCCGTGTTCCGGGCCGAGGCCACGCCCCCGTTCGGCTTCGTGACGACGCGGACGGCGTAGTCGGTGGTGGGCATCCAGGCCCGCACCACGTCCTCGGAGTCCTCGGGGCAGCCGTCGATGACGAAGATCAGCTCGTACCCCGCGTGCGCCGCGACCTGCTCGTCGAGCGACCGGAGGAACGCGGGAAGGTACGGGCCGACGCGGTAGCAGGCGATGACGAGGCTCGTGTGGGGCGACAGGGCGTCCCACTCGTCCTCAGGGCGATTGACGTCGGTCACCTCGATGCCGGTCACCTCGGTGTCAGTCATCACGGCCCTTCCGCTCCTTCAGGCCTTCGAGCTCCAGCCCGACCTCGTAGATGCGCTTCGAGTTGTCGTGGTCGAAGTAGGCGAAGAACGTCTCGACCCGCTCCTCGAACTCCGGTTCCGGTGCGCAGCCCCGCTCCAGGTAGCGCTCCAGCAGGTCGAGCAGGTCCTGCTCGGACTTCGCGACCTCGCCGAACGCGTCGGTCGCGTAGTCGAACGACGCCGCGGGGTAGTGGGGCGGGATCGAGTCGGGCTGGTAGTACAGCACCGGCTTGTGCATCTGCGCGAAGTCGAACTGCACCCCGGAGAAGTCGGTGATCATGAGGTCCGACCCCGTGAGGAGCTCCTCGTAGCTGACGTCCTCCGTGGCGGCACGCACCTCGACGTGCTCGCTCTGCGAGACGAAGTCGGTCAGCTGGGTCCCGGTGTTGGGGTGGAGGAGGAAGAGGAAGCGGTACCCGTGCTTCTCGAGGGCCGTGTGCAGCCTCGGGCTGTTGATGAGCGAGTCGAAGACCCGGAAGTAGTCGGTCTCCCGGAAGGCGCGGTGGCTGAGGGTCTGCTCCACGCCCCGCTGCGGGCTGTGCAGGTACGTCCGCCAGGTCGGCGCGAGGAGGATCGTGCGCTCCGCCCGGGAGCGGAGCCCGTCGTAGCGGGCGAACCCCGTCACCTCGACCTGGTCGGCCTCGTAGCCGTAGTTCGCCTGGAGGAGGTTCCGGCGCTCGAGCTCGGAGACCACACAGATCCGTTCGAAGTTCGAGAACCCGATGTTCAGCAGGTTGTCGAGCTTGTCCACCACGAGCCCGTGGTTGATGTAGACGACGCGCGCGTCGAACAGGTCGCGGAAGTACGTCTGGTCGAGCTGGAACCCGAAGGTGTTGCTCGTCCCGATGCGGGTGGCGAAGACGATCGACGCATGGAGGTAGTGCAGCCGCTGCCGGTCCGTCCCGAAGGCGAGGTACTCCACGCCGTCGGCGTCGAGCTGCGCCGCGAGGGCCGTGCCCGGCTGGGCGACGTAGTGGGTCTCGACCCCGTCGCGCTGCGCCTGCGCCTGCGCGTAGCGGTACGCGTACTCGCCGTTGTCCCCGCCCTTGACGATGCGGTCCGCGTACATCCAGATCGTGCGGCCGCGGTAGTCGGGCAGGGTCGTGAAGTACTCGCCACGGAGCCGTGCGGCACCGATCCGCACCGGGTCGCCGGACTCCCGCAGCGCGCGCTGCAGCGCCTGCTCCGCCGTGTCCCGCGCCGGTTCCGAGTAGGGCGCGATGTCGATCCCACGGCGACCCACCGTCAGGATCCCGAGCCCGGGCACGGCCCAGTACGCCGCCGGCTGGTCGCTGAGCTTGGCGGTGGCCCGTGTGAAGCGGAGGCGCAGCGGCGCGGACCACGCGTCCGGGGCCGCGTACCGGAGCTCCAGCCGACCGGTGGCCTCGGCGAACGGGATCGACGCCGTGAAGGTGAAGGCGCGGTGGAGCGCGACACCGTGCAGCGAGGTGTCGGCGTACCGCTGCCGGTCGACGAGGGGGACCGAGCGTCCGCCCACGTGCACCTCGAGCCGGTGCCCGGGGTGGCTGAAGACCAGCGGGATCCGGCCCCTGACCGTCAGGACGCCGTCGCGGGCGGCCATCGAGTCGATCGAGACGGTCACGTCGTCCGGGCGTTCCAGCTCCAGTCCGCGGAACGCCGCGTACGGCCCCCGGGCGTCCTGGCCCAGGACCGGCTCGAACGCCGCACCGTGCTTGAGCCGCAGCAGGTGCATGCGCACGGTCGGGGACGGGATCCGGGTGGGACGGCGAGGCGCCCAGATCAGCTCGTCGGCCGTGTGCCGCAGCGCCCGCGAGAGGACGCGCTCGTAGGCGGCGAGGTCCTCCTCGGTGAAGATGCGCTTCGGCGTGCCGCCGGTGTTGTGCCGGATCCGGCCTGCGAGCAGGTGCACGAACAGGCGCTGCAGGTAGGCGTGGCTCGCGCCGAGGTCGGCCGTCCCCTCGAGTAGGTCCGCCCAGTCCCGCGCGAAGTCGAGGTACCACGACCGGGTCAGCACCTCGGCGGACTGGTCCGCCCCGTCGTCGAGCACGCCGTGGGAGCGCACCTCGCCGAGCACGCCGAACCCTCCGCTGATCGACAGCGCGGCGGCGAAGGCGACGCCGCGCGTGCGCGCGGCCGGGTACCGCCGGACGGCGGCCCAGAGGATGTCCGCGCGGACCAGCACCGGGCTGGAGCCGACCCACAGCGGGGCGTTCTCGCCGAGGGGCACACCGCCGCCGAGGTCCGCCTTCGGGTGGAGCGCGTGGCCCACGGACGCGTCGGTGAACACGTGCAGGTCCTCGACCGCGTCGGGACCCAGGCGGTCGAACGCGCCCGCCTCGAACTCCACCCCGGCGTCGACGAGGCACAGCCGGTCGTCCGGGGCCAGGCCGGCGAAGACCCCTGCCTCGACGAGCGCGGCGAAGGAGCGGTCGGGCACGGTGCGGAGGTCCGGGTCCGGCTCGAGCTGCGCGACGGAGAGCCGGGTCCGCAGGTGCGCCAGCGTCCCGTCCTCGCCGACGACCACGTAGCGGACCCGGGCCGACCGGTCCGCTGCCCGGCCCGTCGCGGAGGCCCCGGTCGGCGCCGTCGTCGCGTCGTCGGCACGCTCGTCCATCGACCCCGCGCCCGGCAGCAGCCGGGCCAGGTCGGGATCGGCGGCGAGGGCCGAGACCACCTCCCCCGCACCGAACTCGGAGTACCGCAGCACCGGGACCTGCTGCAGGGTCTCGAGCCCGTCCGGAAGCAGCGGCACCACGTCGTGCTCGCGCGCGAGCCACAGCCAGGACTCGGCGGCGTGGAGCCGCTGGCCGAACATGTCGGGCACGACGACGTCGATGCTGTCCAGGAAGCCCGCACGGTCGAGCTGGTCGCTCGGCACCACCGTGACCCCCGCGGCCTCGGCCCGCGCCCCGGTCAGGCGCCTGCCCTCGTCGTAGAACACCACCTCCGCGGCGCCCGAGCCGACGAAGACGGACCGCAGCACGCCGAGGTTCCAGCCTGCGCCGTCGACGTGCCGGGGCAGGACGACGCCGATCCTCGGGTGCTCCGGAAGGGTGCTCCGGTCGGCCGCTCGTCCCTGGACGAGCGCGACGTCGGCCCCCTTGCCCCGGAGGTACCGGAACAGCTCCGGCGAGGAGACCATCCAGCTCACGGGCGCGCCGAAGACGGTCCGGGCCTGCTCCTCGCACCAGGCGACCGGGGGCAGCACGGCCTCGTCCACGCGCCGCACGGTCTCGTCGAGCACGAGGTGCACCCGGTCGACGACGAGCCCGACCTCGGGCTCGGCGGGCAGCGCGAGGAGGTACTCCGGGTCGTCGACGATCAGGTTCTCGACGTGGGTCGTGTCGCGCCAGCTCATCCACCGGAGCTCGCCCTGCTCGACCGCGTCGGTGAGCCGGCGCCGCGACTGCACGGTGCGCAGGTTGCGGCTGGACCGCGGACGGGACCCGCTCAGCAGGCCGACCGGGCCGTCCGCACCGGTCAGGAGGGTCCGGATCCTGTGCAGACCGTCTCGGGAGCCTTCCAGTGCGGAGTTCCAGTCGGCCAGCACCGCGTGCGAGAGCCGTTCGACCGGCGCCTCGCCGCGAACGGCCGGAGGTGCCCAGCAGATCGACGGACGCGAGTCGCTGAGCGTCCAGTCGTCGGACCCCGCGGCCTTGATGCGGCTGTGCGCCGCGCTGTACTGCTTGCTGTAGGCGAGGCGCGCCCCCGACATCCAGTTCGGCCGGAAGTCGGAGCGCGAGAGCGAGCCGAGCTTGAGCTGGACGAGGCCGAGCGGATCGGGGAGGTTCACCACCGCGGACCTCCCGAAGGCCCTCTTCAGCCGCTCGGAGAACTCGCTGTCCCCGGCCTTGCGCACGTCGTCGAACTGCCCGAGCCTCTCGAGCACGGCCTCGCGGCGGAACAGGAGCGACGACACGTTGGTCCGGTGCGGCGAGTAGCCCAGGTAGGTGACGCCGCCCGTGGCCAGCACCCGCTGGCTCTTCGACGTCGACGCGATCTTGCGCGGGTCCGAGAGCAGCGGCAGGAGCTGCCGCTCGATGCGCTGCGCGTGGGAGACGTCGTCCGCGTCCTGGAAGGTCACGAACTCGCCGCGCGCCTCGCGCAGCCCCGAGTTCCGCGCCTGATAGGCACCGCCGTTGCGCTGCCGTGCGATGACACGCACCCGGGGGTCCGTCGCGGCGGCGTCGTCCAGGTGCTCCCGACCGCTCGTGGAGCAGTCGTCGACGACCAGGATCTCGAGGTTCGACCAGGACTGACGGACCAGCGAGTCGATCGTGTGGCGGAAGCCGACGTCCGGGTCGTACGTCGGCACGACGACCGTCACCAGGGGCTGCTCGTCGGGCGGCACGCTGCACGGCGCGGCCTCGGGGGCCTCGATGGCCCCGAAGACCCCGCCGGGTCCCTCCACCTCGTCGGCCGCGAGCACGAACGGCGCGAGGCCCCGGTCGGTGAACGGCTTGTTGAAGAGCGCCCACCAGCGCTCGAGCTCGTCGCCGACGACCCCGGAGGCCTGGTCCGCCGTCGCGCGCTCCGCCATGCCGGCCGGACGCAGCAGGTCGGTGCGGCCGGCCCACACGATCCTCTCCTCCGCGGTGGGGAGCGAGGCGAGCTCCTCGAACAACGCCTCGGCGCGCGTGAACACCGCGACCTGGGTGGCGAGGCGCAGCGCCGCCGACGCGTCCGGGTCCCACAGCTGCGACCGGTCGAGCGCCGTGACCATGACCCTCGTGGCGACCTCGAGGTGCCGGCGCTCGGGCTCGAGCACGCAGGCGAGCAGCGCCGCGCTGAGCACGCGGGGCACGTCCCAGCGCAGCATCTGCTCCCGGGAGACGCCGGACACGATCGCCTGGCGCAGCTGCTCCCAGCGGTGAGCGGCCCCCGTGCCGTCCAGCGCGAGCAGGTCCAGGAAGGCGGCGGAGCGCATGCGGCTGCCGACGGCGAGCGCGCGCCAGGGCGACTGCCGGTTCAGCAGGAGGAACTCGTCGGGCGTGAGCTCCTGGAACGCCGGCGCGGGCTCGTCGGGGTGGGCGTGCGCGAACGACTGCGGCGCTGCGGGGATTGCCATGTCGGTGCCGCGTCCTAGAGGTCGGCCGAGCCCGCTGCGGGGGAGCCGGCCGCGTCCCGCTCAGGCCGCGCGAGCTCGAACGCGATCCGTGCCGCCAGCCGCTCCGGAAGGTGCTCCTCGATCCGCTCGAGACGCGCGTTCACCAGGGCGATCTCGCGCTCCGCGGCGACGCCCGCCGAGCGCGACGTCTCGGACTCCCTCCGTGCGCCGTTCTGCCCGAGCCGGTAGACGGCCGAGAGCACCTTGCGCAGGAACAGCAGGACGATCGCCGTGCAGACCCCGACCGTGACCAGCACGGCGATGAGGCCCACCTGCACCGGGGCGAACAGGCACACGAGCACGGCGACGACCATGCACACCGCCATCAGGGCGACGGCGGCGATCTGGCGAGGCGAAAAAGACATAGTGGAAGACACCTAGCATGCGGTGGACTGTCGACGGACGCTGGCGCGCCATCCCTGTCGAGCGGCTCCGAACCCGACCGGCCGAGACCGACCGCGGCGGCAGGGGTCGCTCGCCGGCCCATGGTAACGGGTGGGCCACGGGCCTCGAGGGAGGCCCGGTCCCTACGAGATCACGACGCGGCCTGCTTCTTGGGACGCTGCTTCGAGCGCGCCCGCGGGCCGACCCCGCCGGCGCGCGCGGACGAGCGCGCCTGCCGGTGCGCACGGACGAACTTGCGGTACTCGCCCAGCACCTCCTCCGTGCCGCCGTCCATGACGAGCTGTCCCTGGTGCACCCAGAGCACGCGCGTGCACATCGCCTCGATCGTGGTGATCGAGTGGCTCACGAGGAAGATCGTGCCCGCGTTCTTGCGGACCTCGTCGATGCGGGCCTTGGAACGCGCCTTGAACGCCGCGTCACCGGTGGCCAGCGCCTCGTCGATCATGAGGATGTCCGGCGTCGCGGCCGACGAGATCGCGAACCGCAGCCGGGCCCCCATTCCGGAGGAGTACGTCTTCATCGGCATGTAGACGAAGTCGCCGATGTCGGCGAACTCCACGACCTCGTCGAAGCGATCCTCGACCTGCTTGGGGGTGAGCCCGAGGGCCAGGCCTCCGATCCAGATGTTCCGCTCGCCCGTGAGCTGCGGCATCAGCGCGGCGTTGACGCCGAGCAGCGCCGGCTCCCCCGCCACGTACACGCCGCCCGAGTGGGGCGGGATGAGGCCGGTGATGGCGCGCAGCAGCGTGCTCTTGCCGGAGCCGTTGATGCCGACGATGCCGATCGACTCCCCGTGCCGGGCGACGAAGGAGATGCCGCGCACGGCGTGCACCTCGCTCACCGCGCCCACGTGCTGCGACGTCGAGCTCACCAGCCGACGCAGGAGGGAGCGCTTCGGCGCCTTGGCCTCGCGCACGTTGTCGGCACCCTTGGCGGCGACCTGCTTCGCCTTGCCGCCGAAGACGCGGTAGACGATGTGCAGGTCGTCGACGACGAGCACCGGGTCGCCGACCGTCGCGACGGGCTTCGGGCCCTCAAGGTCCTCCGGCTCGAAGTCCTCGTCGAGGTCGACGTCGAGATGAAGATCCGACTCAGTCACGGCCGTACCGCTCCTCTCCGCGCCAGAAGACGATGAATCCCACGACGAACGCCACGACCGCCCAGCCGGCCGCCCACAGCCACATCCACGGGTCCTGCGGCATCGACGGCTCCTGCGTGAGGATCGAGCGGGCCACGTAGAGGAACACGCCGATCGGCTGGTACTCGAGGATCGGCCCGATGATGGCCGCCGCCTGGGCGGGCAGGTCCTTCACGTAGTGCATCACCGGGAAGATCACGCCCGACGCGTACATCACGAGGCGCAGCACGAAGCCGATGATGTTGTCCAGGTCGGGAGTGATCGCCACGGCGCGGGCCACGATGAACGCGATCCCCGTGTTGAAGATCCACATCAGCGCCACGATGGCGGGCAGCAGGAGCCAGCTCCAGGTGACGTGCACCGTCGGGTACGCCGGGAGCAGCCCGCTGAGCAGCACGATCGCGCACATGACCACCAGGGCCGGCACGAGGGTGGTGAGCAGCGAGACCACCTGCGCGATCGGCAGCACGGCGCGCGGGAAGTGCAGCGACCGGATGAGGTTGGTCTTCTGCGCGATCGACCGCGACCCGGCGTGCACCGACTGCTCGAAGAACCGGTACAGGAACGTGCCGATGGTGATGAACGCGATGGTGTTCTCCACACCGCGGTTCGCCCCGAGCAGGATGCCGAAGATCAGCACGTAGACGGTCGCGTTGAGGATCGGGTTGAGGACGGCCCACAGCTGACCCAGATAGTTGTTCTGGTTCTTGGAGTAGGCCGTCGCGGTGCCGAGGACGCGGATGAACGCCCAGCGGGAGGCGACGTCGCGGATGTACTTGCCCAGCGGCGGGCGCACGCCCATCTGCTGCAGCCCGAACTGCTCCGCGATCGCCCGTCGCTCCTGCGAGGTGGTGTCCGGCACGACCGGCTCCGGCGGGCGGAGCGGGTCACGACCGGGCTCCGGCTTCCCGCGGTCACCCGAGGCGGCGTCCGTGGTGGTGTCGGTGGTCACGTAACTTGCATACCCGTCTTCCGAGGTACGGCCAGCGGCTGCCGGGCCCTGTCGATAGTACAGCGATGAGGTGAGCGCCCTTCGCGCCGGCGCCCCCCGGGGAGGGCCTCAGGACGCCGTGGAATACTCGTCGCGCCACGGGAACCCGCCACCAGGAAGGCACGGATGTCGCACGTCACGCCACCGCAGCAGCCCACGATCACGGACCGCGCGCGCAAGCTTGCCGCACAGATCTTGCTGACCGCGGGATCGCGCGTCAAGCGGGTCGTGACCAGCACGATCGCCGGCGAGGAGCCCGAGCACTCCCCCGAGCTGGACGGCCTCCCCCCGTTCCCCGTGGTGGCGTACTTCGCGGACACCCCGAACCAGGGGTACCAGCTGCGGCAGTGGCTGCCCGTGCTCGAGCGCGTCGCCGCGCAGCACCCCGTGGCGATCGTCACCCGGCACTGGGAGCTCACCGAGCAGCTCCGTGAGACCACCGACCTGCCCGTGCTCTTCGTCCGGCGCCTGGACGGTCTGCGCCGGCTCTACGAGCAGATCGACGCCAAGACGGTCGTCTACGTCAACAACGGCTGGCGCAACTTCCAGTCGCTCATCTACCAGCGGGCCCTGCACGTGCACGTCAACCACGGCGAGTCCGACAAGATCTCGATGGTCTCCAACCAGGCCAAGGCCTACGACCACGTGGTCGTCGCCGGCCAGGCCGCGATCGAGCGCCACCGGCGCGCCCTCATCAACTTCGACCTCGACAAGCTGGTCGTGTGCGGACGCCCGCAGCTCGACCTCGACGTGGCCTCGGTGCTCGCGCCGGTCGACAGCCGACGGACCGTGCTCTACGCCCCCACCTGGTCCGGCGAGGACGACGCCAACAACTACACGTCCCTCGACCTGTACGGCACCGCGATCGTGCGCGCCCTCCTGGACCGCCCGGACGTCCGGCTCGTCTACAAGCCGCACCCCCGTGTGCTCACCGCCGAGGAACCGGCGGTCGTCCAGGCCCACGCCGAGATCGTGCGGCTCGTCACCGCCGCCCGGGAGGCCGGCGCCCCGCACGAGCTGCCGCTCGAGGCCGACATCCTCGGCCTCTTCGAGGACGCCGACCTGCTCGTCACCGACATCTCGTCCGTCGGCCTCGACTTCCTCTACCTGCGCCCCGACGTCCCGATCGTCCTCACCGACCGGCGCACCGACCGTGCCCGCATCGTCGCCGAGGCCCCCGTCGCGAGCGTCGTCGACATCGTGGACGGCGACACCGTGGGCGACGTCGGCACGCTCCTGGCGGCCAACCTCGCCCAGGACCCGCACCACGACGCCCGCGGGCGCGTGCGCGACCACTACTTCGGGTTCGCACGGGGAGACAGCAGCCGACGCTTCCTGGAGTTCGTGACGGACTGCGTCGCGCGCCGCGACGCCATGGTGGCGGACCTCGACGCAGCGGCCTCCTGACGACCCGTCCCGCCACGGGACGACGAAGGGGCGGCGCCGGTCGGCGCCGCCCCTTCGTGGTCCGGCGGGTCAGAGCTCCTGGTTCGCCCGCTCCAGGTCCTCGGCGAAGTCCACCTCGACCGCGTACAGGTCGGAGATGTCCACCGGCAGCACCTTCACGCCGTCGTGCGCGATGGCGAGCTCGAGGCCGCCCTCGAAGTACTCCTGGTCGTCGACCTCGTCGAGGCGCTGCAGCAGCTTCGCCTTGTCCTGGGCCGCGACGTAGTTGATCCCCACGGCCTCGCCGAGCGCCCCGGCGCCGACCTTCTTCGACAGCTCGTTGACGTAGCCGTCGTCGTCGACGGTGTACTTGACCTCCTCGTCGCCGACGGAGGACGTGTTGACGCACACGAACGAGCGGCCCTCGTCGATGAGGGGCTGCACGCGGCGCAGCACGTCCGGGTGGAAGACGACGTCGCCGTTCAGCCAGAGCACGCCGCGGTCGCCCGTGACGCGCAGGGCGCGCAGGAGGCTCTTCGACGTGTTCGTCTGGTCGTACACCTCGTTGTAGGTGAACGCCACGTTCGGCGCGGCCTCGAGGATCATCTCGAGCTTGAAGCCGACGACGATCAGCACCTCGGCCTCACGGCCGTAGACGGAGCGGAGGTTGCCGAGCTGCTGGGCGAGGATCGTGCGTCCGTCGCGCAGCTCCGTCAGCGGCTTGGGGTGCGGCCGGCCCAGGCGGGTCCCCATGCCCGCCGCCAGGATCACTGTCTGGATGCTCATCGCGTTCCTCTCTCGTTACCTGTCGGTGCGGCGCTCGGCGCGCCGTGGGCCTCGACCCGGGCGACCTCGCGGTCGCGGATCTGCATGAGGCGCTCGCACGCGGCGACGAACCGCTGCGTGGAGGCGCCGGGAGCGGTGTCGCCGAGGTAGTGCTCGCGCAGCGCGTGGCGCCGGTCGCGCGTCGGGTCCTCGGTGAGCTCGCGGTCCACCGTGGCCAGCACGTCGCCGAGGGCGGCGACGGGCAGCGACGGCGCGAGCTCCAGCAGCGGGCTCGCCGCGATGATCACGTCGCCGACCGGCCGGGTCACGACGATCGGCTCGCCGGTGGCGAGCCAGTCCATCGCCACGCCGGAGACGTCGCAGACCAGGAGGTCGGCCGCCGCGAACGCCGGGGCGACGTCACCGTGGGTGTCGGTGCCGTGGGCGGGACCCTCGGCGGGCGCGGGCGCCGCCGCGAGGTACTCCCGGATCGCCTTGTCGGCCTCGCCGTACGCCGCGACGCGGACGCCGGTGAGCGGGTGCGGGCGGTAGAGCACCCGGTAGCGGCCCGACTCCACGAGGGCGCGCACGATCGTGAGCCCGTGCGTGGCCACCGTGCCGTACTCCGCCGACGGCTGGCCGCCCTCCCAGGTGGGGGCGTACAGGACGGTGGGCAGCGGCCCGCGGGGCGTCCGCGCGCGCAGGCGCAGCTGGTCGTCGAGCTGCGGGCGGCCCACCGGCACGCACCGCTCGTGCGCGTCGTACAGGGTGCTGAACCGCGCCATGCGCTCGACGGCGGCCTGCCCCGCGACGAACGAGAAGTCGTACGCCTTGGTCTGGTTCGACACCGTGACGAGCTTGTCGCTGTCGCCGTGCATCAGCGACGCGTGCACGAGCTGCCCGAAGCGCAGGCAGGTGAAGTTCTGCGGGTTGTGGTTGACGTACAGGGCGAGCTTCGTCGGCGACCGGCCGAGGACGTCGTCGAGGGTCGTGTAGTGCGCCACGGTGCGCACGTCCAGCCCGCTGTCGCGGCGGATCGCGCGCGCCGTGCGGGAGTCCTGGGTCACGACGACCACGGGGTGCTCGGCGTGCAGCGCGCGGAACGTGTCGTACCACTGCTCGATCTGGTAGAGCGCGTCGGGGGTGTCGGCGAAGTACACGAGCACCTCGTACGGCCACGAGGTGCCGAGGAGCTCCTGGTCCTCGCCCAGCCCGTCCGGCATGCCGCCGGGCAGCAGCCCCAGCCGACGGATCGCCTTGCCCCCCAGGGACCGGATCCGGCGGCGCCACGTGGCGCCGCGGGGTGTGGCGGTCAAGGCCCCTCCTCAGGGTGGATCTCAGGGTGGATTGCGGTCTGGTCCGGTCAGCGACCGGCGCGTCGCAGCATACCGGCCACCCTCCGCGCGGCCCGGGACAGCGACGATCCCCGGGGCTCCGCGCCGACCGGCCGGCCGGCGGCCCGCGGAGACACCGGTCGACGACGGGCGACGTCCGCGAAGACCTCCGCCCACCGTCCGACGACCGCTGCGTCGGAGTACCGCTGCGCGGTCGCGACCGCGGCCTCGCGCATGCGGCGCACGGCGTCGTCGTCGAGCGACACGAAGCGCGCGATCGCCGCAGCGAGCGCGTCGACGTCGCCGTCCGGCACGAGGAAGCCGTCGACGCCGTCGGTGATGATGTCCGCGGGGCCGTAGCGGATGTCGAACGCGATCGGCACGCACCCGCGCGCCATCGCCTCCGCGAACACCAGCGGCAGCCCTTCCGCCCTGCTCGTCAGCAGCAGGAACGAGGCGTCGGCCAGCCGGTCCGCGGCGCCCGGGACGTACCCGTGCAGCGTCACGCCGGGGACCTTCGCCGCACGGGGCTCGAGGCGAGCCCGCTCCGGCCCGTCGCCGTAGACGTCGAGGGTGAGCGGCAGGCCGCTGCGGACCTTCGCCCGGCGCAGCCCCGCGATCGCGTGGCCGACCCGCTTCCGGCGGCTGAGGCTGGCGAGCATCACCCCGCGGTACCGGTCGGCGTGCGCGGGCAGCGCGCCGTCGGGCAGGTCGGTGCTGTTCGGCACCACGTACGTGTTGTCCCGCACGCCCACCCGGTCGTGGACGTCGCGCCGCTGGCCCTCCGTGAGGAGCACCACGGCGTCGTAGTCACCCACGTGCTCGATCATCGGGGCGCGCGTCCCCGCGAGCGGCCCGTGCGCGTCCTCGGCCGCGGCGGTCAGGTGCGCCCCGTGCACCAGGTGCAGCGTGTAGATGCCCTTGATCTGCAGGCTGGCGAAGAACTTGGTCAGCGCCTTCGAGTCGACCACGAGGTACGTCGGCCGCTCGGTCAGCACGGTGCCGACCCAGTGCCGGTACAGCGCCCACACGGTGGACCACCGGCGCCCCGGGCGCCCGTCGCTGGTGTAGAACCGCACCTCGCGACCGGCCGGGGTGCTCTCGTCCGCGGCGGCGAGGGAGCCGTCGGGCCGGAAGTGCAGGTGCCGCGTGGACTCCCCGTCCTGCTCCAGGCGCACCCGCTCCCCCGGAGCTCCGCGCGGGAGGTCCCGCGGAGCGGCGCCGGCGCGCGCCCCGACCTTCTCGTCCGGCATCGCGCGGACGTCGGCCCACAGGTTGTGCAGCGTGACGCCCGGCACGAGCTGGCCGCGCTCCTCGAGGGCGGCACGGGCCGCGTCGACGTCGAGGGCCGGGTCGAAGGTGAGCACCCGCACCGGCACCCCGCCCTGGTCCACGAACGCCCGGGAGCGCCGGAGCAGGGCCGACGTCATCCCCCCGAAGTCGGCGGGGATCGACCAGGTCGCGGCGGCGTACCCCCCGTCGGGCAGGCGGGTCGTCGTCGGTCCGTGGCTGTGGGGCACCGGCCCATCGTAGGGTCTGAGGTTCGCCCGGTCCTCATGCGGCGCCCTCCCGGGCACGGGGGTCGCCCGAGGGGTGGACGGGCGAGCCGAGGCCCCCGCAAATCCGAGTCGTCCGATGTAGTATCGGCCGGCCCCGTCGACACCGAACCGGAAGCTCTGATGCCCTCTCGCCCGCTGCACCCTGCCACCCTGCTGCGCGGCGCCCGCCGCGCGCTGCGCGCCGCGCTCGGACGTCCGGAGCCCTCCGGCCCGGAGGCCTTCGCCCGGACGCACCCCGTGGTGCACGAGGTCCGCGGCCTCCTGCACGCCAAGGACCAGAAGGGCGCGCAGTCGCGTGTCGACGAGGCCCTGGCCGCGCCGTCCCCCACCCCCGACGCGCTGGTCGCGGGCGGCCTGGTGGCGCACCGCCGCCACCTGCACGAGCGGGCGCTGGACCTCTTCGACCGCGCGGGCGGCGAGGCGCTGGCGGTGGCGCCCGTGCCCTACGTCGAGTCGCTCTTCCGCGTGGACCCGCAGCGCGGGCTCACGCTGGTGCGCACTTGGCTCGACGGCGCCGGCGCAGCCCCGGACGCCCGGACCTGGCACACGGCGCTGCGCTACGTCTTCGCGCACGGCGACGACGCCCTGCGGCACGCCGTGCACGACCGGTTCGTCGCGGCCTACCGCGGGAACGAGGAGCGATGGCCCGGCGGGGCCGCCGAGGTCGCGTGGCTCGAGCGCTGGCGCGGGGCCGAGCGCCACACCACCGCCCCGGCGCCCGGCGCGCGCGTGCCCTTCGCGGTCATGGACTACGTGCAGCCCGGCAAGGGGAAGTCGTCGCAGAACATCGGCGACCACGTGCAGACGCTGTCGTCCCTCGGGCACGTCGTGCGCCGGCAGAACCTGCGCTTCCACGGCGACGCCGACCTGGTCGGCTTCGCCCGGGAGATGCAGGAGCGGGTGCGACCCGGGCTGCGCCTCGACGGCGAGGCCACCGACGTCGAGCTCTACCGCGTGGACCGCGACGGCTCGTCGTTCCAGGCGTTCCCGGAGGGCACCTGGCTGCTCGAGTTCGGCTGGCACTCCCACGACCTGGCGGGCACCGGCGTCTGGGACTTCCCGATGCACGAGAACCTCCGGCCGGTCTTCGTCTCGTTCCACTGCAACAAGCGCGGTCTGCTGACCCCGGAGGTGCTCGACTACCTGCGGGCCCACGGCCCGGTGGGCTGTCGCGACTGGACCACGGTCGACCTGCTGCTGTCGCTCGACGTCCCCGCGTTCTTCTCCGGCTGCCTCACGACCACCGTCAGCACGGTCTTCCCCGAGCTCGAGCAGCGTCCCGCGCCCGCCACCGTCTACGTGGACGCCGTGCGCGAGCCCGTGCCGGACGGGCAGGACAACATCAAGCAGAGCTACCGCGAGGTGAAGGACCGCACCTTCGTGGAGAACATGCGCGAGGCGGTGCGGCTGCTCGAGTGGTACCGCACGTCGTTCACGCACGTCGTGACGAAGCGGCTGCACTGCTACCTGCCCACGACGTCGCTGGGGCTGGACGTCGACTTCCAGCCCGCGAACTTCGCGGACGTGCGCTTCAGCGGGCTGCACCCGCTCGACCACGACGGCTTCGAGGCCATCCGCACCGGCATGATCGCGCGGCTCGAACCGGTCCTCACGGCCATCTTCGAGGGCCGCGACGCCGAGGCCGTGTACGCGCTGTGGCGCGAGACCGTCGCCCCCGAGGTGGAGGCCGCCCGCGCACGGCACGTCGCGGCGACGCCGCTGCCGGCGCTCCCCGTCGGTCCGGCGGAGGCGGCCGCCCCCGCCGCGGTCACGGCCCCTGCCGTGGACGGCGCCGTCGACGTGGTCCTCCTGCCCCGGCACAGCCAGCTCCCCCACGTGGGCGAGGCCGTGCGAGCGCTCGACGCGTCCGCGTCCGTGCCGCTGCGCGTCTGGCTCGTGGGACCGGGCGTCGGCCGGCTCAGCCTGCCCGAGCTCTCCGCGCGCACCTCCGTGCACCGGGTACCGACCTCGGCCCTCGACCTCGAGGCGCTCGGGCTGACCACGTCGCAGCGGGCGCACCACGTGCTGCTGCCGCACCTGCTGCCCGGCGTGGACCGCGCCGTGGTGCTGCCCGTCGACGCCGTCGTGCTGGGCGACGTCGCGGAGCTCGCCGCCGTCGACCTGGGCCCCACGGCCGTCGCGGCCAGGCACACCTCGCACGCGGACCCGAGCGGCTTCGGCCTGCTGTACCGGGCGGCCCGCCGCCTGGACGACGCGCCGGCGACGGCCTACGACTTCTACCGCCGCATCCACGCTCGGCACGTGTTCGACTTCAACGCGTTCGACACGGGGGTCATGGTGCTCGACCTGGCCCGCCTGCGGGCGGACGGGTACGCGGCGGAGTCGCTCGCCGCCATGCGGGAGTTCCGGATCGACGCGCGCGAGGCCCTGCACCTGTACGTCGGCCCGCACCGCACCGAGCTCGACGCGGCGTGGGACCACGTGCCGACGCGCGACCTGCCGGACGCCCCGGCGCGGCTCGTGCACTGGGCCGACCCCGTCAAGCCGTGGGACGAGGCCTACGTCGCGCGCCAGGACCTGTGGCGCGAGCGCGCCGCCAGGCCCGCGACCCCTGCCGCGCGGTAGCCGCGCGCCGCCGGATCGCGGACGGGCTCTCGTCCGAGCCCGTCCGCGATGGTCGCCCAGGTCACCCGACCGGGTATCGTCGCCGCCCATGATCTCCCCGACGACCACGTCCGTGCCGTCCGTCGGGAGCTCCGCCCCCGCCCGGGTGGGGCCCCGACCACGCCTCCGTGGGCTGGACGGGCTGCGGTTCCTGGCCGCGCTCCTCGTGCTCGGCTACCACTACACGGGGATCGGCATGCCGCACTGGGGTGCAGCGCCGTCCGACGTCTTCCCCGGGCTCAACCAGGTCACCCGGTACGGGTTCCTCGGCGTCCAGCTGTTCTTCATGATCAGCGGGTTCGTCATCCTGATGACGGCGTACGGCCGACCGGTCACCACCTTCGCCGCGTCGCGCGTCGCGCGACTGTTCCCCGCCTACTGGGCCGCCGTCGTCCTGACGGTGATGCTGCACCTCGTGTGGCACGACGGGCGGGACGCCTCGGCGATGGACTCGCTGCTCAACCTCACGATGATCCAGAACGCCTGGGACGCCACCGACGTGCAGGGCCCGTTCTGGACCCTCTGGTTCGAGATGCTCTTCTACCTGATCGTGGGGGCGTTCATCCTCGTGGGGGTCACCCGCCGCCGGGTGATCGCCCTCGCGGTCCTGTGGCCGCTCGTCGCGCAGCTCGCCAGGGCGAACGACGCCGACCTGCTGAGCACGGTGCTGATCCCGTCCTACGCCCCCTACTTCGCCGTCGGCATGCTGCTCTTCCTCGTCTACCGCGACGGCGGCGACCTCGCGGTGTGGCTCGGCATCGCCCTGACGAGCGTGCTGTGCGTGCGCCAGGCGTACCACTACGCCGGCCGGGCCTCCGAGCTGGTGGGCGCGCCCGTCTCGGCGGTCGTCTGCGCCGCCGCGGTGATCGCGATGGTCGGGCTCATCTGGGCGCTCAGCGCAGGGCCGCTGCGGCACGTCGACTGGCGGGTGCTCTCGACGCTCGGCGCGCTCACCTACCCGCTGTACCTCGTGCACGGCCAGTTCGGGTTCGCCGTGATCGACGTGCTCCACGACGACGCGTCCCGCTGGGTGGTGCTGGGGATCGCCACCGCGCTCTCCCTGGCCCTCGCGGCGGTGCTGCACCACCTCGTGGAGAACCGCGTGCACGACCGCCTGCGCCAGGGCGTCCGGTCCGGCCTCGAGAAGACCCTCGACACCGCACGGCGCTGACTCACGCGGTGCGCACCAGGTGGAGTCGCGCGTGCATCTCGCGCACCAGCCCGTACCTCGTGCCCTCGCGGGCGAGGAACTCGTCGACCGCCTTGCGGCACCCCGACCAGGCGAAGTAGTCGTCGACGACGAGCCTGCCCGAGGGGACGAGGCGCGGCACCACGCGCTCCAGGCAGGTGCGTGTCGACGCGTACCAGTCGCCGTCCAGGTGCGCGACCGCGACCGGCTCGTCGCCGGTCAGGGTGTCCTCGAACAGCCCCCGGACCAGCGTCACGCCCGAGCTGTCGACGGGCAGGCCGTGCCGGGCGAACGAGTCCCGCACCTCGCTGTACAGGTCGTCGCGGTAGCCGTAGTAGGTCTCCCCGCCGCGCCCCTTCGCCCGCCCCTCGACGATCGTGGCGTACCGGGCGTGGACGTCCTCGCCGTCCTCCTGCGTGGGCGGAGGGATGAGGCCGAAGACGTCGTGGACGAAGAGCCGGCGCCCCGGCGCCTTCGCCTCCGCCATCACGATGGCCGACCCCCCGCGGGCCGTGCCGCACTCCAGCAGCACGCCGGGCAGGTCCCGCGCCTCGGCCTCGAGCACGGCCTGCGCGAGGTCGTGCAGCGGGCGGGCGCCGAGCAGGGTCAGGTGCTCGGCACGCACCGCGCGCGCGACGGCGCCGACCTGATCGGGCAGGTCGTCGAGCAGGCCCGCCTCCAGCTCGCGGACCCGCCTGCGCAGCCGGCGCACCTCGGCACGGCGCGCGTCCAGCTCCGCACGCAGCGCGGCGGTGTCCTCGTCGTGCCCGGCTCGGCCCGTCCCCGGCCGTCCGCCCCGGCGCAGCGCGGCCACGAGCCGGTCTCGCACGCTCCGTCCGGACATTCCTCCATCGAACCTCAGGAACCGTCGGCCGGCCACGGGGGCGTCCCCGCACGACCACCGAGCGTTCATCCCCCGGCCACGCCGACGTCCCCTGCGCGTCGCCCGCCCCGGTGACAGTGGAGACGTGACCGCGTTCGTCGAGTCCCCGCTCCAGCTGCTGTCCGCCGTCGAGGCGCACGCCGCCGGGCACGCAGGCGCACGTACCCGGGTGCTGGCGCGCGCCGACGTCCCCGCCCTCTCCGGCGACGTGGACGCCGTGCGCGCCCTCGGCCTGCCCCCCGGCCTGGACGTCGACGTGGCACCCGCGCCGCGGCGCCTGCCGCACGACGTCGTGGTGGTCGGGGACCCGTTCGCCGGCGCGTTCCAGTCCGCGCTGGTCCGGGCGCTGCGGCCGCCGCAGCGCATCATCGTCGTGGACGACGGGCTCGGCATCCTCGACCTCGCCCACCGCCTGACGTCGGGCAGCTCGCTGGTGCGGATCGGCGCCCCGCCCGGGTCGCTGCGCTTCGGGCTCGGCGCGCTGGCGGCGCTCCGGATGCGTCGCGTGGCCGAGGACGGCGGGCTGAGCCTGTGCACCGCCCTCCCGCTCGACCCGGACCTGCGCGCCTGGCTGCGCCTGCTGGGCATCGACGTGCTCGAGCACGCCTTCGGGTGGCTGCGGGGCCGGCCCGCAGCCGACGCGCCGGCGGAGCCGACGGTGGTGCTCGGGTCGGCGCTGGCGGCGGACGGGCTGCTGCACCCCGACCGGTACGTGGCCTGGGTGCGTGGCGTCGCCGCCGACGGACCTGTCCGGTACGTGCCGCACCGTCGCCACGACCCGCGGATCTCGGCACTCCTCGAGCAGGCGCCGGGGATCGAGGTGGACGCACCCGGAGCGCCGGTGGAGCTCCGGCTGCGGGGCCTGCGGCCCGGCCAGCGCGTGGTCACGCTGCCCTCCGCCGCCGCCCTCACGCTCTCACGGCTGCTCGTGCCGCGCGGTGTGGCCGTCGTCCCGCACGCGGTGCCCGACGCCTGGTGGACCGACCGTGCGACGCCGGAGCTGCGCCATCGCCTCCGTGCTGCGCACGAGCTCGCGACGCTCGCCATGGCCTCCCCCGTCGTCGGACCGTCCGTGCGCGAGGTGCGGGCCGCCGCTTCCTGACCGGGCGGGCGCGTCGGCCGAACCGGCGATCCCGTGCGCGAGTCGGTTTGCCCTGGGCACCGGGTTCATGGTTAGCCTGACCGGCCCTCCGCTCCCGATCTCCACGGTGATCCCTCCGCATGACGACGCTCGTCCGCGACCGCACGTCCGGCGCGCCCGCCGCCCCGGACGGCGACCCCCGCCGGCCGTCTCGGACCTTCCGCCCGGAGATCCAGGCGCTGCGCGCGCTGGCCGTGGCCCTGGTCGTGCTCTACCACTTCTGGCCGGGCCGGCTGCCGGGCGGCTACGTGGGCGTCGACGTCTTCTTCGTCATCTCCGGCTTCCTCATCACGGGCCACCTGCTGCGCGAGGCGGAGTCCACGGGCCGGGTCCGGCTGGCGCGGTTCTGGGCGCGCCGGGCGCGCCGCCTGCTGCCCGCCGCCTACGTCGTCCTCGCCGCGACCGTCGTCGCGACGCTGCTGTTCGCGCCGCAGTCCCTGTGGCAGCAGTGGTTCCGCGAGACGCTCGGCGCCACGCTCTACGTCGAGAACTGGGTGCTGGCCGGCGACGCGGTCGACTACCTGGCTGCCGACGGCGACCCGTCGCCGGTCCAGCACTACTGGTCGCTGTCGACCGAGGAGCAGTTCTACCTCGTGTGGCCGCTGCTCGTCCTGCTCGGCACCGCCGTCGCCGCCCGGCGGGCCGGGACCCTGCGCCGCACGACGACGCTCCTCCTCGGCGCCGCCACCGCCGCCTCGTTCGCGTACTCGCTGTGGTTGACGACGGCGAACCCCGCCCCCGCCTACTTCGCCACCACGACCCGCGCCTGGCAGTTCGGCGCCGGCGCGCTGCTGGCCCTGTGGCTCGCCCGCCCGGGCCGGCGGCCGACGACGGACGGCGTGCGCACCGCGCTGAGCTGGGCCGGCCTGGCCATCCTCGCCGGCTGCGCCCTCGCGTACACCGACTCGACGCCCTTCCCCGGCACGGCGGCGCTCGTGCCCGTGCTCGGCACGGTCGCCGTCATCGCCGCCGGTGCGCCGGCGGGGCGCCTCTCCCCCGCGCCGCTGTTCGCCTGGCGCCCCGTGCAGCAGACCGGCGAGATCTCCTACGCGCTGTACCTGTGGCACTGGCCCGCGATCGTCCTCGCCCCGTTCGTGCTGGGGCACGAGGCGGGCCTGCTCGAGCGGGCGGCGCTGCTGGCCGGCGTCGTGCTCCTGGCCGCGGCGACCAAGCGCTGGGTGGAGGACCCGGCGCGCTTCACGGAGCGCTGGGGGCTGCAGCGCCCGCGCCGCGCCCTCGGCGTCACCGCGGCCGCGACCGCCGCGCTCGCCCTCGTCGCGGGGGGCGGCGTCGCCGTGGCGCAGCACCGCGCGCAGGAGCAGGCGGCGATCGCGGCCCGGGTCGTCGCCGACCCGCCGTCGTGCTTCGGCGCCGAGGAGATGGACCCCGAGCACCCGTGCGACAACCCCGCTCTCGACGACGTCGTCGTCCCCGCACCCGTCGCCGTCGCGGACGACGTCGCCGGACCCCGGGACTGCTTCGTCGACGTCGACGGGACCGCGCTGGCGGACTGCACGTTCGGCCCCGTCGACGACCCCGACGTGCCGCACGTCGTCCTGGTCGGCGACTCGCACGCCCGCGCGCTGCTGCCCGCGTTCCGTCAGCTCGCCGCCGAGGGGCGTGTCAGCGTCACCGCTCACCTGAAGAACTCGTGCGCCTGGACGACCGGGCCGGTCGACGCCGACGGCGAGCGCGTCCGCACCTGCGAGGAGTGGCGGGACAAGCTCGAACCGTGGCTGGAGCGGCACGCCGGGACGACGGACGCCGTCGTGACCACCGGGTCCCTCAAGTTCCTCTCGGGCAAGCCGGACCGGCAGGCGTCCGACCTCGCCGCCGCGTGGCGTCCCGTCGCCGAGCGGGGTGTCCCCGTCGTCGCCCTCTCGGACAACCCGCAGCACGACGAGGAACCGTCGCAGTGCCTCGACGGCGGTCTGGCCGCCGACCCCACCCGCTGCGACCTGCCCGAGGACCAGGCGTTCCCCGACCCGCAGGTGTTCGAGGAGGCCGCCGAGGAGGTGCCCGGCGCCTCGTTCGTCGACCTCACCCCGCTGTACTGCCGCGACGACACCTGCCCCGCCGTCATCGGCGGCGTCAACGTGTACCGCGACACGCACCACCTCACCGCCACGTACACGCGCACCATGACGCCCTACCTCGAGCGCGAGCTGCGCGACGTCGGCCTCCCCGTCTGACCGACCCGCCGTCCCGCGCTGCCGAACAGGCGGGCCGGAGTCAGGGGGTGAGCTTGTTGTCCACCATGGACAGGGCGGAGCCGATCGCCATGTGCATGTCGAGGTACTGGTACGTGCCCAGCCGGCCACCGAAGTGCACCTCCGGCTCGTCGGCCATGAGCTCGCGGTAGCGCTTGAGCCGCTCGCGGTCCGCGGGCGTGTTCACGGGGTAGTACGGCTCGTCGCCGCGCTCGGCGAACCGCGAGAACTCGCGCACGATGACGGTCTTGTCGCTCGCGTACTCCCGCTCCGGGTGGAAGTGGCGGAACTCCAGGATGCGCGTGTACGGCACCTCGGAGTCCGCGTAGTTCATCACCGGCGTGCCCTGGAAGTCGCCGACCGGCAGCACCTCGCGCTCGAAGTCCAGCGTCCGCCACGACAGCGAGCCCTCGGCGTCGTCGAAGTATCGGTCCACCGGCCCGGTGTACACCACCGGCACCTGACCGACCACGGCCTTCTTGCTCACCGGCTGCGCGTCGTCGAAGAAGTCGGTGGACAGCCGCACCTCGATGTTCGGGTGGTCGGCCATCCGCTCCAGCCAGGCCGTGTACCCGTCCACCGGCAGGCCCTCGTGCGTGTCGTTGAAGTACCGGTTGTCGTACGTGTAGCGCACCGGTAGCCGCGAGATGATCGACGCCGGCAGCTCCCGCGGGTCCGTCTGCCACTGCTTGGCCGTGTACCCCTGGATGAACGCCTCGTACAGCGGCCGCCCGATCAGCGACACGCCCTGCTCGTCCAGGTTCGACGGCCGCTTGTCCCCCAGCTCCGCCGCCTGCTCGCGCACCAGCGCCCGCGCCGCGTCCGGCCCGTGCGCCGACCGGAAGAACTGGTTGATCGTGCCCAGGTTGATCGGCATCGGGAACACCTCGCCCCGGTGCGTCGTGTACACCCGGTGCACGTAGCCCGTGAACGCCGTGAACCGGTTGACGTACTCCCACACCCGCTCGTTCGACGTGTGGAACAGGTGCGCCCCGTACCGGTGCACCTCGATCCCCGTGTCCGGGTCCGTCTCGCTGTACGCGTTGCCGCCGAGGTGGTCACGACGGTCGATCATGAGCACCTTGCGCCCCTGCTCGGCCATCCGCTCCGCGACGGTCAGGCCGAACAGCCCGGTACCGACGACGACGAGGTCGGTCATGCTTTCCTCCTGGTCAGGGGGTCGGTCGGTCGGGCTCGTAGCCGCCGCGCAGGCGGGTGTACGCGCGGTACCCGGCCTTGCGCACCCGCTCCGGCACCACGCGGTAGCCGGCGCGCACCACGACGTTGCGCACCATCTGCGGCCCGGTGAGGAAGCCCTCGGCGTGCAGCGTGCGCTGCAGCGCGAGCTCGGACGCCAGCAGACGGCGGCCGCCGCGGCGCGCGTAGGCCCCGGCGCCGACGCGGTACAGCACCAGCGGCTCGACGACGTTCTCCGCGTCCGCGCCGCCCGCGATCATGCGGGCGAAGAGCAGGTAGTCCTCCATGAGGTCCAGGTGCTCGTACCCGCCCGCGGCGGCGACCGCCGAGCGCCGGTACACGACCGACGGGTGGTTGAACGGGTCGCGGAACCGTGCGGTGGTCGCGATGGCGTCGCCCGTGGGCGGCACGCGCACCATGCCGGGCGCGTGCTCGTCGTCGTCGAACTCCTGGATCGCCGAGCCGACGATGTCGCACCCGGCGGCGACGAGCGGCACCTGCGCGGCGAACCGCTCGGGCCGGGAGATGTCGTCCGCGTCGGCGCGCGCCACGATCTCGTGCTTGCACGCCTCCAGCCCGGCCTCCAGCGCGCAGGCGAGACCCACGTTCTTCTCCAGCGGCACCAGCGTGACGGGCACGGCGCTGAGCTCGTGCAGGCGCCCGAGCACGGCGGCGACCTCCTCGCCCACGGGCCCGTCGCGCACGACGACGACCTCGTCCGGCCGCAGCGTCTGGTCGCGCGTGACGGACAGGAAGCTGCGCTCCAGGTGCGCGGCGTCGTCGCCCGCGTACACGGGCAGCAGCACGGAGAACCGGTGGTCGTCGAGAACGCCGCGAGCAACAACTGGTGCATCGGACGCAGAACCAACGACCGTCCGATTAACAGTCGGGCGCTCAGATGTCATGCCGTCGCCGTCCTGCCCCCGCTCGACGCGCGCCACGCTGAGGGCGGCGGGCCCGACGCCGGCGAGCACCTCGCTGTCGGCCCGCGGCCGGCGCACGACGCCGTGCCACAGCCCGCGGCCGCCGGCCTTGAGCAGGGTGCCGCGGTCGGACGAGCGCGCGACGGTGCGGGCCCAGCGGCGCAGCGTGGAGCCGCCGTAGAGCAGCCGCTCGGAGGGCGCGAGCGCGGACGACCGCGTGAACGTCCAGATCTTGTTGCGCACCTCGTAGTAGAAGCGCGGGCCGGGGTCGTGGTCGGTGCCGACCAGCCGGGCGGTGCGGTGCTCGACGACGCTGCCCGGCACGTACAGCCCGGTGCCGCGGCGCAGCAGCCGCGTGGAGTACTCGAAGTCGTCGTTCCAGATGAAGAAGTCGCTGACGGGCAGGCCGTGCTCCCGCACCGCGTCCGCGTCGACCAGCATCGAGACGAACGACATCGACCGCACCGGCATCGCGCCGGCGGCGCGCGCCCGGGCCGCCTCGGCGGGGGACGCCCCCGGGCGGCTGCGGGGCGTGTTCATCGGGTGGTCGCTGCCGTCGGTCCACACGACGCGGCTCGCCATCGCGGTGACGTCGCCGGCATAGGCGTCGCGGGCGCCGAGCAGGGCCTCGAGCGCCGTCTCGGTGGGGACCGTGTCGTCGTCCATGAGCCACACGAGGTCGGCCTCGAGGTCGGCGACGGCGGTCGCGAGGCCGACGGCGAAGCCGCCCGCGCCGCCGGTGTTGCGCTGGAGCGCCACGACCTCCGGGGCGCTCGGGTGGGACCGCGCGACCTGCAGGGCGTCGTCGGTCGACGCGTTGTCGACCACGACCGTGCGGTCGATCGGCCGGCTCTGGGCGGCCAGCGCGTCGAGGGCCGCGCCGAGCAGCGCGGCCCTGTTGTACGACACGACGACCGCGACGACGGTGGGAGAGGACATCCCGCACATCCTAGTGGTGCGGGGAGGGGCGCCGGACCCCGCCCGGTGCGTCGTGCGGAGCGCCCGCGGAACGGGCGAAGGTCGCGCGCCACGTCTCCGGCGCCGCCAGCGCCGGTGCCGCGGCGCGCCAGCGCCGGGACACCGCGCCCCACCGCGCCGCGAGGCGCAGGTGGGCCACCACGGTCGCGCCGGCGAGGCGCCACACGCGACGCCGTTCGTGGCGCAGCCAGGTCCCGGACGCGCCGTCGCCGGCCAGCACCAGCACGGAGTCGTGCTCCGGCACCTCCCACCAGGTGGCCTGGTCGCGGGTCAGCGCGCCGCGCGGCATCCCGCCGGGCGCCGGGCGCAGGTTGCGCGCCAGGCCGCGCAGCGTGAGCCGCACGAGCGCCACCGGCGAGGTGGGCTTCGGCCGGGCCGGCGCCGTCCAGCGCCGCGCCACCGCGGCGTCGAACACCGCGTCCCCGGGCCGGTACGTGGTCGTCTCGGGGTAGGCCGCGCCCACGGCGCGCGACGCGGGGACGACGTCGCCGAGCCCCGCGTGCAGGTCGCCCGGCCCGGCGAGCAGGTCGCGCAGCGCTCGGACGTGCAGGTCCACCGGGTAGTACCGCATCCCCAGCAGCAGCTTGAGGTCGGTGGCGAGCAGGTTCGCCAGGAGCAGGCCGCCGCGCGGGCGGCGGGCGTGCAGCAGCGCCGCGACGATCCGGTTGCGCACGTGCACGTACGCCTGCCACTCAACGGTGTCGTCCTTCTCCGTCCACGCCACGTGCCACAGCGCCGCGCCCGGGAAGGACACCGTGGCGTGGCCGGCGTCCCGCGCGCGCAGCCCGAACTCGGCGTCGTCCCACTTGAGGAACAGCGGCAGCGACAGCCCGACGTCGCGCAGCACGGCGGTGGGGATGAGGCACATCCACCAGCCGTTGAAGTCGCTCTCGCCGCGCGCGTGCAGCCAGGGGGTGTCCCGTAGCGGCGCGGCGGCCAGGTCGTGCCACTGCTGGTCGGCCTCGGGCGGACCCCAGTTGAAGGTCCCCTCGTGGACCACCTCGCTGAAGGAGTTGAGCACCGTGGGGCGGTTCAGGTCGAGCATGTGCCCGCCCACGACGACGGGCTCGCGCGCGGCGCGGTGGAACCGGATCGCGCGGAGCAGCGCCTCGGGTTCCACCTCGACGTCGTCGTCGAGGATGAGCACGGCGTCCGCGCCGTCGCGGTCCAGCGTCTCGAGCATGCCGCGCGAGAAGCCCCCGGAGCCGCCGAGATTGCCCTGCTCGACGACCGTGAGCTGGTCGCCGAGGGCCGCGGCCACCTCCGGGTAGTCGGGATGGTCGACCAGGCGTCGCGTGCCCTGGTCGATCACGAACACCGTCCCGACCGCGCCGCGGAGCGCCTCCGACGACGCGATCCGGCGCAGCGTCGCGACGCAGTACTCCGGCTTGTCCATCGTGGTGATCGACAGGCACACGTCGCCCGTCCGCCGCGGCGCGACGTCCACGAGCCAACGCGCGTCGGTGACCAGGACGTCCGCGTCGCCCGCCTCCACCTCGAACCACAGCCAGCCGCCGTCGGCCATGCCCGAGACGTCGGCGTCGAGCGTCACCGTGCCGCCGTCGACCGGCGCGGACCCCACGACCGACGCGGCACCGCGCGCGTCCGAGCGGACGAGTCGCAGCGTGCCGGCGCCGGCCGCGGCGACCTCCAGCCGCACGGTCCCGGCGCCCGCCCAGCGCACCCAGTAGGAGGCGGGGAACGCGGAGAAGTAGGTGGCGAGCCCCTGGCTCCTGCCCGCAGGCACGCGGACCGCGCCGTCGGCGACGACGGCGGGCCCCTCCTCCACGGCCAGGGCTCGGCGGTCGGGTGGGAGCGTCAGGATCAGCTGTTGCGCCAGGTGCACGCGCCCGACCCTAGCGTCCGCCGCCGGTCGTCCCCGCCGACCGGCCTCTCAGGCACCGTCCGCTACCACCTCGTCAGGGCGATCTTGCTGATCCGCACCTGCTTGCCGGAGTCCAGCGTCTTGAGCGTGACAGTGCCGCTCGTCCTCGGCACCCACACCGTGAAGATCCGGTCGCCGTCGGACGCCCTGCCGAAGTCCAGCGTCTCGATCGCCTTCCCGCCGACCCGCACCTGCAGGCGACCGTCCGAGGGGCTGGTCGCCCCGCGGATCACGACGCGACGCACCTGCTTCGCGCCCGGGAGCTGGACGTAGGCGCCCTTCGTCGTCGTGCGGTACGCGTAGTCGCCGAAGTAGGACGAGCCGGTGACCTTCTTCCACCCGGACGACTTCTTCCAGCTGGAGGGACTGATCGCCCTGTTGGTCCGCGCCAGCGTGGTGAGCGGTCCGCGGCGATGGTCGGGGTCGACGGCCCGCACCGCGAGCTCGCGGGACTGGCCGGCGCTCTGGCCGAGCGTGATCGAGGTCCCGGACGTCAGCTTCACCTCCCGCCAGTAGTACGTGTACGGCATGCCCTCGTTCCACCTCGCGTAGCGCTGCAGCACCTGGTAGCTCGACGCACCCGAGACCGGCTTCCACCGGTACGTGGAGCTGCCGTTCCACTGCACCGGCACCTGGTTCGACGTCGGGTCGACGCGCGTCGGCGCCTTGACCGTCGGGGCTATCCCGCCGTACTTCTTGATCGCGGCGTCCCGCCGCGAGTCGGCGCCCGAGCGGATCGTGCCCATCTTGGCCGCCAGGTACTGCCCCGGACAGGCCGTCAGGTTGGTGGTCCGGTGCATGAGCACCGTCGGCACCCTGACGTCGGTGCCGGGCTTGGCGCGCGTCCCCGAGCCCGTGCTCCCGCCGGTCGGGAGCACCACCGTCCCGCGCGGGTTGATCCCGTACCGATAGCTCTTCCAGGCGACGACCCTGGCGAGCGCCGTGACGAGCGCGCTCGACGGCCTCGCCGTGTCGAAGTTCCCCATCGCCGAGATCCCGATGGTGCCGGTGTTGTACCCGCCGGCCTGCGCGCCGACCGGGTTGTCCCACCGCGACTTCTTGCGCCCCTCGAAGATGTTGCCGTACTTGTCCACGAGGAACTGGTAGCCGATGTCGGGCCAGCCCCGGGACTTCGTGTGATAGGCGTAGACGCCGCGCACCAGCGCCGCGGACTGGCTCTCCTTGTAGCTGTTGGTGCCCGCCGTGTGATGGATGTAGATGGCCTTGAGCTTGCCCGAGATCTCCGGCCACTTCCCGGACAGGGACTCGTCCGCACCCCACCCGGAGCGGCTGACGATCTTCGGGCGGATCTCGGTCCCGGTGCCCGCGTCGGCGGACGCCGCGGGGGCCTGGTCGTCGCCCACGGACGCGTCGGCCCGCGAGGTCCCCGGGTCCACGACGTCGACCTTCAGGCCGGTCGGCGGCACCCCGCTCTCGGTGCGCACGCGGACCTGGACGCCGTCGGCCCCCGCCGTCACGAGCGGCTCGGTCCCCGCCCGGCTGCCGGGCAGCCCGATGTCGTCGATGCCGAGCGACTGCCACTCGCTCCACGTCCCGGACTCGCGCACACGGACCGCCACCTCGGTCACCGCCGCGGTGGACGTCCCGTCCCACGTCACCCCGGCGACCAGGAAGTCCTGCGTCGTGGTGCGCTCGCTCAGCGCAGCGAGCGCCCCCTCGTCCGGCTCGGGCGTCGGGACGTCGCTCAGCGTCTCGGCACCCTCCACCGCGGCGGTGTTCCCGGCGGCCTCGGCCGCGGCGTCGTGCTCGTGCCCGACGGCGTCGGCGAGCGCCCCCTTCTCGTGCCGGGCGCCGGCGTCGATGCCGCGCACCGGGACGTCCTCCACGTCCGGGGCGACGGCGTGCGCCTTCGGGACGGGGAGGGAGACCGTGGGGAGCACGACCCCCGCGAGGGCCAGCGCCACGACGGTCGACGTCGTGACGGCGGTCCGGGCCGCCCGTCGAACCCTGCGTGTCGTCGTCATGCTCGTCTCCGCTCGTCCAGCTCTGGTCGATCTTCGGGCGATCTTCGGGCGATCTCTGGGCCGATCGAGGTCGCGCATCGTCGCGCCGGGCACCTGACCCGCACGACGATAGGGACGGATCGGTCGACCAGCACCTCGAACGGGGATCCTTCTCCTCCGGATGCTCGTGCGCCGCCCCTGAGGCACAGTGCATGAGGGGGTGCATGACGATGACGCACGAGCTCTCGACACTGTCGACCGTGGCCCGACGACCTGGGAGGCCCGGACCGCGGCGCCGGCTGCGGCGCGCCGTGGCCGCGGCCGTCGCCGGCCTGCTGGCGGTGAGCGGCACCGTGGTGGCCGCGACGTCCGCCGAGGCCGCGGTCCCGTCGTCCTTCACGCTCACCGGCTCGGGCTTCGGCCACGGCGTGGGGATGCCGCAGTACGGCGCCTATCAGATGGCGCGGCAGGGGTCCGCCAGCTGGAGCATCCTCCAGCACTACTACTCCGGCGGGAAGGTCGCCTGGAAGGACACGACCGGCAACAACATCCTGGTCCAGGTCTACGGCAAGGACCCCCTCGGGCGGTCCGGCTACGGCGACTCGAGGACGACGACCACGGTCACGGTGAGCGGCGGCGACTGGCGCCTCGCCGACGAGGACGGCAAGACCCTGGCCTCCGGCTCCGGCACGGAGACCTTCGCGGTCACGGTCACGGCCGGCGGACGGTCCCGGATCACGGTGAACGACAAGAGGTACTACGACCAGCTGCTGCGCATCACCTGGTCGGGCACCCGGTACTACAAGCCCACCGGGAGGACGGCGGTCGCGACGGTGTCCGGGGCGCACGGCTCGTACAAGCACGGCCGCCTCACGACGACGGCCCGCGGGGGCGTCCCCAACATCACCAACGACGTGCTGCTCAACACCGAGTACCTGTACGGCATCGCGGAGATGCCGTCGTCGTGGGGGCTCAACGACGGCCTGTCCGCCCTGGCCGCGCAGGCGATCACCGCCCGGTCCTACGTCATGACCAAGCCGCTCCTCGCCGCGTGCCGGTGCAACGTCGTCGACGACGTGCGCGACCAGTACTACTCGGGCTGGAAGAAGGAGAGCGAGGGCACGGACGCCAGGTACGGCAAGGTCTGGAAGAAGGGCGTCGACGCCACCACGTCCAGCCGCACCAGGGCCCGGGTGCTGACGTACGGCGGCACCGCGGTGGCCGCGCACTACTACTCGTCCAGCGGCGGGCGGACGGCGAACTCGGAGGACGTCTGGTCGTCGAGGATCGCCTACGAGCGCTCGGTGTCCGACCCGTACAGCAAGGCGGCCCCGGGCAACTCGTACGCGTCGTGGACCCGCAAGCTCACCCAGTCGCAGGCCCGCTCGCTCTTCGGACTGTCGAACGTGCAGTCGATCAAGGTCACGGCGAAGTGGTCGAGCGGTCAGGTGCGCACGCTCACGGCCACGTCCTCGACCGGGAAGACCGCGACGGTCACGGGCAAGGCCGACACGATGCGCGCGAAGGTGGGCGCCCGCACGACCGCCGGGTCGATGCCCGCGGCGTGGATCACGAAGATCACCGCGGTGTCCTAGGGCAGGGCCCGGGTCACAGCGGGCGGGCGTCGCTCTCCAGCAGCACGGGGACGCCGTCGCGCACCGGGTACGCCAGGGGCCGCTCGGGGTCGGTCGAGCGCAGCTCGGGCTCGCCGTCCGGGCCGACGGCGTCGACGAGCTCCGCGCCCGTCACCGGGCAGCGCAGGATCGAGCGCACCCACGGGTCGATCGAGCTGGTCATGCGTCCTCCGTCCGCACGAGCGACAGGACGTCGTCGCGCACCTTCGTCATGATGTCCTCGTCGGCGGCCTCGACGTTGAGCCGCAGCAGCGGCTCCGTGTTCGACGCGCGCAGGTTGAACCACCACTGCGGGTGGCCGTCCCAGTGCGCCACGGTGAGGCCGTCGAGCGTGTCCACCTCCGCCTGCGGGTAGGCGCTCGCGTACGCGTCGCGGACGCGCTCCGTCGCCGCGGCCGCGTCCGCCACGGTCGAGTTGATCTCGCCGGATGCCACGTACGGCGAGTACATCTCCGCGAGCACGGACAGCGGGTGCGGCTGCCCGCCGAGCGCGGCCAGCACGTGCAGCGCCGCGAGCATCCCGGTGTCCGCGAAGAAGAAGTCGCGGAAGTAGTAGTGCGCGCTGTGCTCGCCCCCGAACACGGCGTCGTGCTCCGCCATCTGCGCCTTGATGAACGAGTGGCCCACGCGGGTACGCACCGTCGTCGCGCCCGCGGCCTGCAGCAGGTCGGGCACGGCGCGGGACGTGATGAGGTTGTGGATCACCGTGGGCGTGCGGCCCGCCTCGAGCTCCTTGGCCACCTCGCGCAGCCCCACCAGCGCCGTCACCGCAGACGGCGAGACCGCGTCGCCGTGCTCGTCGACGACGAAGCAGCGGTCGGCGTCGCCGTCGAACGCGAGGCCCAGGTCGGCGTCGTGCTCGACGACGGCGGCACGCAGGTCCTCGAGGTTCTTCGGGTCCAGCGGGTTGGCCTCGTGGTTCGGGAAGCTGCCGTCCAGCTCGAAGTACAGCGGGACGACGTCGAGCGGCAGCGCCGGCAGGCCGGCGGCCGTGTCCAGCACCGCGGGCACGGTGTACCCGGCCATGCCGTTGCCGGCGTCCACCACGACCTTGAGCGGCCGGATCCCCGACACGTCGACGAGACCGCGCAGGAACGCCGCGTAGTCGGCCAGGGTGTCGACGTCGGAGACCGTGCCGGGCGTCGCCGCCGCATCGTCGTCGGAGGGGTCGGCCGACGGGGCGCCGAGCAGGCGCTGCGCGAGGTCGCGGACGTCGGCCAGGCCGGTGTCCTGCCCGACGGGCCGGGCCCCCGCGCGGCACAGCTTGATGCCGTTGTAGACGGCGGGGTTGTGGGACGCCGTGAACATCGCCCCCGGGGCGTCCAGCGCGCCCGACGCGTGGTAAAGCCCGTCCGTGGAGCACAGGCCGATCCGCACGACGTCGACGCCGGCCGCGGTCACGCCCGCGGTGAACGCGTCGACCAGCTCCGGCCCGGACTCGCGCATGTCGTGCCCGACGACGACCCGGGTCGCGCCCTCCGGTGCCGCCACCACGCGGGCGAAGGCGGCGCCGATCGCGCGGGCCACGTCCGGCGAGAGCTGGTCGGGCACGATGCCGCGCACGTCGTACGCCTTGATGATGTCGGCCAGGTCGATCGTCACGCCCCACAGCGTACGTGCCTGCCGCGCCCCGGGGCGGGTGGTTCTGCGGGCGGACTTCCGGCGCGGGCGGCGCCGCGCGGGCGCACGTGTGGAAGGGTGGTCCCGTGCCTGAGCTCTACCCGCTGGAGAACACGGTCCAGCACGCCGACTGGGGCTCGCGCACGCGGATCCAGGAGCTGCTGGGCACCGAGCCCGACGGCACGCCGGCCGCCGAGCTCTGGCTGGGCGCCCATCCCAGCGCGCCGTCGCGGGTGAACGGCGACGGCTCCCTGCTGGAGCTCGTGCGCTCCGCCCCGGACGCGATGCTGGGCCGCCGGGTCGCGGACGAGTACGGGCCCCGGCTGCCCTACCTGCTCAAGGTCCTCGCGGCCGAGCGGGCGCTGTCGCTGCAGGTGCACCCGAAGCCGCACGCCGCCCGCGCCGGGTTCAACCGGGAGAACCGGCAGGGCCTGCCCCCGGGCGACCCGGGCCGCTCGTTCCACGACGACCAGCACAAGCCCGAGATGGTCGTCGCGCTGACCGAGTTCGAGGGGCTGGCCGGGTTCCGGGCGCCGCGCGCCGTCCTCGACCTGCTCGACGGCCTCGACGGCGGCCTCGTGGACGCCGTCCGCGCCGTCCTGCGGGACGACCGCTCCCCCGGCGGCGTCAAGGCCGCGTTCTCCCGCCTCGTCGCCGCGCGCCGCGACCCGGGCGCGCCGGCCGACGTCGCGACCACCGTCGCCTCCGTCACCGCGCGCCTGGCCGGGGGCTCGCCGTCGTCCCGCGCCGACGCGACCGTGCTGCAGCTCGCCCAGCAGCACCCGGGCGACCCCGCCGCGCTCGCGTCGCTGCTGCTGAACCGGGTCACCCTCGACCCCGGCCAGGGTCTCTTCCTCCCGGCGGGCGAGGTGCACGCGTACCTGTCCGGGCTCGGGGTCGAGATCATGGCGTCGTCGGACAACGTGCTGCGGGCGGGCCTCACCTCGAAGCTGGTCGACGAGGCCGCCCTGGTCGAGTGCGCGTCGTTCGTGCCGCGCCCGCCGCAACCGCCGCGCACGCGATCCGCGGGCGGGCGCGGCCAGGTGACCACCTACCGCGCCCCGGTGCGGGAGTTCGCGCTCACCGTGGCCGACGTCGACCCGGTCGAGGACGTCGAGCTGCCCGCCGAGGGACCCCGGATCGTGCTGTGCCTCTCCGGCGACCTCAAGCTCGTCGCCGAGGGCTGCCCCGCCCCCGCGACGCTGCACCGCGGCGGCTCCGTGTTCGTGCCGCACGACGCCGGGGAGCTCAGGCTGTCGGGCGCCGGGCACGCGGTGTGCGCCTGGGTCCCCTGACCGGGCCGCGGCGACGACCGCGACGCGTCAGTCGGCCTCGCGCAGCACGCGCAGGTGGCCGCGACGGGCGGTCTCGGTGACCGACGACGGCTCGCCCGCCGGCTCCTGGCGCACCCGCCCCGCCTCGCGGACGGCCTCCGCCAGCGCGGACAGGTCGTCGGGCGACGGGGCCGGCTCCTCGAACGCGGGGGTGAGGCGCACGACCTCCCACCCGCGGGGCGCCGTCAGCCCTTCGGCATGCTGGGCGCACAGGTCGTAGCTGTGCGGCTCGGCGTGCTGCGCGAGCGGACCCAGCACGGCCGTGGAGTCCGCGTACACGTACGTGAGCGTCGCGACGGCGGCATGCGTGCATGCCGTGCGCGAGCACTGCCTCACCGATCTCACGCGGGGAGAATACGCCGCGGCCGGGGGCGCGTGCGCGGGGCTCGCCGGTCGGTGCGGGTCGTGACCGCACCGTGACCCCGGCAGCGACGGCGGGACGGGGCGTCGCGACCGGCGTCGGGACAGCTTCGGGACCGGCTCGGGCTCCGGCATCGCGATCGGCCGTAGGCTCGACGGGTGCAGCACGCCCCCCGCCCCGAGCACCGCCCCGAACCCGCTCCGGCGCCCGGCCCCGCTCCCGACCCCGCCGCCGTCCCCCCGGCCCGTCGTCGCGACCGCCGTGGTCGCGGGGTGCGCGGACCGCTCCTGCCGCCGGGGATGCCGGCGTACCGCACCCGCGCGGAGCAGTTCGACGACCTGGTGCTCGACGTCGTCGAGCTGCTGCAGCGCCGCTGGGGCCCGCAGCTCGCCGGCACGGAGTTCGCCGTCGAGGACGTGCCGCCGTCCGAGCCCGCACCGTGGGAGTCCGACGGCGTCCCGCTGGGCCGCTGCTTCCCGGCCGAGGCCGGCCGGCCGGCGCGCGTCGTGGTGTACCGCCGCCCGGTGGACTTCCGCGCCGCCGACGACGCCGACCGCGCCGACCTGGTGCGCGACGTCGTCGTCGAGCAGGTGGCGCACCTGCTGGCCCGCACGCCCGAGGAGATCGACCCCGGCTACGACTCCTGACCCGCGAATTGTCAGAGCCACGGGGGGTCGAGCACGCCCTGGTTCTGACAAGTCCCGGAGCCAGGAGCTGCCAGAACCGGGACCGGGAATGGCGGGACGTGGGTCTGACAGGTCGTCAACCGGCGTCGACGGTGCGCACCTCGACGGCGCCGGGGGTCGTGACGGCGGCGGTCGGGGCGGCGGCGGCCAGCAGGGCCCCGGAGTCGTCCGTGCCGTCGTCGGCGCGCAGCACGGCGGCCCACGTGAGCGCCAGGTCGGCGCTGCCCCCGTCGGCGCGGTCGACGCTCACCCCGGCGGGTGCCGTGCCCTCCGCCACGACGTCCTCGAGCGCGACGGGCGTCGTCACGCCGGCGGTGAGCTCGACGTCCTCGCTGCCGATCTCGGCGCCCGACGCGTCGTAGACCCGCACCGTGACGCCCGCCGTGCCCTCGGGGTCGGCGTCGGGGCCGCGGTCGGGCGACACGGCGGCGAGCGTGAGGCCCGTCCGCACGCCACCCGGCACGGCCAGCTGGCCCGCGGGTCCGGCGCCGTCCGACGCGTGGACCGGCTGGGCCGCCGACCACGCCACGTCGTACGGGGTGCCGTCCACCACGGAGTCGTCCGGCTGTCGTCCCGGCTGGTCCGTCCGTGCGGCGCCCACGACCGGCACGTCCGCGTCGACGACCATCGTGTACCAGCCGTCGGGCAGCCCTCCGAGGGGCACGTCCGTCACGGCGCCGGCCTCCAGCTCGACCTCGTCGGCGCCGCGCAGCACCACCGGCCCCGACGGCCCGTACACGGTGACGCGCGCCGTCCCGTCCTTCTCCCCGGGCGCCAGGAGCCGCAGCCGTGGGGCGTGCGGGTCGTCCACCGCCTCGCCCCGGCTCCGCACCGCCCCGACCGCGAGCGACTCCCGCGGCGACGCGCCGGCCGTCAGCAGGTCCACCCCGGCAGGCAGCAGGCCGTCGATGGCCTGGGTCTGCAGGCTCGCGTTGACCCGGGCGCCGGCCGCGCGCACGTTGACCGCGAGACGGCCCTGCTCCGGCGCGACGGACTCCAGCCGGGTCGTGACCTGCTCGTGGGGCGCGACGGTGAACGTCCCCTGGCCGCCGAGGGCGACGGGGCCGCCCGGCCCGTACACGTCGAGGGCCACCGTGGCGGGCTGCTCCGACGGGTTCTGCACCGTGAGCGTGGCGGTCGAGCCCACCTCCGTGCTGCCTCCCACCAGCCACTGCGACGTCGACGGCGCGGTGCACGCACCCGCCCCGAGCCCGCGCAGGTCGCCCTGCGTCGTGACCGACCCCATCGTCCCGGCCGCGCGGAACGGCTCGTCGGCCACCGGCGTCGCCCGCAGCACGCGAGTGGCGTCCACGCCGCCCTGCCAGGCGGCCGCGGCCTCGCCCGTGGCGAGCTCCTCCGACTCCTTGCCGCCGAGGGCCGTGGTGCGCGCGCCGTCCTCCGCGCCGCCCAGCACGAACGCCCCGAGACCGCTGGTCGTCGGCACCGGCGTCGCGTCGAACTGCTGGTCACCGACGTCGGCGCCGTCCGGCAGCGCGACCGGCGTCGGGCAGACGAGCGTGGCGTCCGCCGGCTGCACCCCGACGGTGCGCGTCCCCGCGGCCACGGCCTGCTGCTCCGCACCCGTCCACGACTGCGCCCACTGGTCGCCCAGCACGGCCACCGCCGCCAGCGCACCGACGGTCACCACCCCGGTGACCGCCGCCGCCGTGGCGCGCACGCCGCGCGGCACCCGGGTCGTCCGCACGTCCTCGCCCGCCTTCCCGGCGCCCTTCCGGGGCGCCGTCATCGTCCCCGCCGCCGTCCGACCGGCAGCGCCAGCAACGCGTGCACCAGGAGGACCAGCCCCGCGGCGGCGAGCCAGGCGGTCCGGTGCGGCGCCTCGAACCACACCCGCACGTGGCCCGTCTCGGCGCCGACCGCGAACGCCTGCGTCCCCCCGGCGCCGACGGCCGGGAGCCGCTGCCCGCCGAGCGTCGCGTGCCAGCCGGAGTCCGCCGTCTCCGCGATCCGCAGCGTGCGGTCCTCACCGCCCGGGGCGAGCCGGCCGCCGGCGCTCGTCCCGTCGGACGGCACCGTGCGCACCGCGTCCTTCGGGGCGAAGAACGGCGTGGGCGCGGCGTCGCCGCCCTCGAGCACGGTCGCCCAGCCCGGCGCGGGGCCGTCGGTCGTGACGCGCCAGACGAGCGTGCCATCCTCGGTCACGCGCGCGAGGCCCGGGACGAGGTCGAGCGTGGTGGCGAGCTCCGCGTCGCCGCCGGCGGGGACCTGAACGGCCCCGATGCCGAGCGCCGCGAGCCGGTCGACGACGTCGGTCGAGCGTCCGGTCGCGACCTCCGCCACGACCTGGTCCAGCAACGCGGTGTCGGTGCGCTCGGCGCCGCCCACCAGGCCGGCGGCGCGGGCGCGCACCACCGTGGAGGAGTCCTCGAGCCGGGTGCCGTCCGCGTGCAGAAGCGCGTAGTCGACCACCGCCTCGCCCGACGCGTCGGCGTCGCCGCCCGGCTGCACCCGGTCGAGCTGCAGCACCCGGGCCGACCGTGGGGGCGCCTGCATCTGGGTGCCGACGGCGGGCACCACGGCGGTCTCGGCCGCGCGCAGGTCGCCCACCCGGCCGCCGGTGGAACCGAGCGCCCACGACGCGAGCTGCGCCGCCGGCAGCGCGAGGGCCACCACGGCGACCGCGACGACTCCCACGGACGCGACCCTCCGCGTCCCGCGCGGCTCCCGGCCGACGGGCTCCGCCGTGGGCACCCGTCCCGTCGACGGCAGCGCGCAGATCGCGGCGGCGCCCAGCGCGAGCAGCAGGACCGACAGCCCGACGCCGGGCCAGCCGGTCACGCTCGCTGCCGTGCCGTCGCCCGCCGACCCGCTCGCCACCGCCGTCGCGACGGCGAGCACGGCCGTCGTCAGGCCCGCCGCCCCGGCGAGCCACGCCAGGCGCACCCCGCGCACGGCCCGCGGCCGCACCAGCGCGACGGCCGCCAGCACCAGGACGGCGCCGCCCAGCAGGGCCGGGCCCACGACGGCGACCCGCCCGAGCGTACCGTCGGTCCCGAGCCAGGGCTCGAACCACGCGGTGTCCCCGGGCAGGCCGAGCAGCAGCTCCACCGCCGTCGGCGGGCCGGACGCGACCAGCGGGGCTCCCGGCTCGGCCACGAGCAGGCGCCACCCGCCGTCCGACCAGGTGCCGAGCACCTCGCCCCAGAACGGCAGCGGCACGACGACGGCCGGCAGCAGCACCAGCAGCAGCGACCGCCACGCGCGGCGCACCAGCAGGGCGCCGACCCCGATCAGCACCACGGCCACGGGGAGCAGCACCGGGGCCGCGCACACCGCGACCGCGAGCAGCAGGCCGGCGGCACCGGCCGCGCCCAGGGACCCGCGGCGCCGTCCGGGCGCGAGCGCGACGTCCCGCGCCTGGACCCCCACGGTGCGCAGCACAGCGACGAGCAGCCACGGCAGCGTCAGGTGCACGACGACCGCCCCGAGACGGCCGGAGCCCAGCGACGCGAGGAAGCCGGGCGCCGCCGCCCAGGCGAGCGCCGCCACCGCGCGCACCACGACCGACCTCGTCAGCGCTCCGGCCGCGAACCAGCCGCCGAGGGCGGCCAGCGGCAGCGCGAGGAGGACCAGCGCGTTCACCGCCGTCTGCAGCCCGCCGCCCGCCAGCACGGCGAACGCGGTGAGCGGCACGAGCAGCGGGTCGGCGGGCGCACGCACCCCGAGGCCGTCGCGCACCCAGCCCGACGTCGCCGCCTCCCAGACGTCGCCCACGGTGCCGGGCGCCGGCAGCAGCCCACCGCCCACGACCCGTCCGCCGTCGGCCAGCACGCCCTGCCACGGGCCGAAGAGGGCGACGTCGAGCGCCACCACCACGACCACCACGACCGCGAGCACCGTGCGGCGCGTGCGCCCGAGGCGCCGCAGGTCGGCACGCTCCAGCTCGCTCGGCGCCCACCGGGCGCGCTGCGCCTCCGCACGGGCCAGGCGCGCGTCGCGGCGTTCGCCGGCCACCTGCCGCCACGTGCCGAGCAGCGGCGTCAGCACGCGGCGCGGGAGGCGGCGGGTGCGGGCCGCGCGCCGGCGGGCACGGTAGAGCGGCACCAGGCGCAGCGTCGTGACCACGGCGGCCACGAGCTCGTCCCGGGCGTGCGCGGGCCGCTTGAGCGCCAGCCGGTACATGGCCGCGAACGGCGCCCACAGGAGGGTGGCGAGCCAGACGAACGGCAGCAGCGGGAGCGGTGCCTCGACGAGGCGCAGGTAGAGCTGGCTGCGGCGGCGGGCGTAGCGGGACGCCTCGAGGTCGGGCGCCAGGGCCCCGCGTCCGCGCAGCCCCAGCAGCGAGGCCTGCGCGTGCTTCACGACGGCGTCGGGCACCACGACCACGCGGTGACCGGCGAGCCGGGCCCGCCGGCACAGGTCGAGGCCGTCGCCGAACGGGCCGAGCTCCGGGTCGGTGCCGCCCAGCTCGGCCCAGACGTGCGCCCGCACGAGGGCGCCCGCCAGCCCGACGGCGAGCACGTCCTCGCGGGCGTCGTGCTGCCCCTGGTCGATCTCGGTGTCGTCGATGCCGGTCATGCGACGGCCGAGCGGCGACACGGTGCTGCCGACCTCGATCAGCATGCTCGCGTCGGGGGCGGGGGTGCCGTCGGCCTCCACCGGCCAGCGGCGCTGCTTGCAGCCCGCGACGGCCACGGCGCTCGAGTGCTCGACGGCGCGCAGCAGGCGGGACAGGGCGTCGGGCTCCGGGGCCGAGTCGTCGTGCAGGATCCACAGCCAGCCGGTCTCGGGGACGCCGACGACCTCCTGGGCACGGTCGACCGCCTCGCCGAGGCTGCGGACCCCCGACGCCGCGACGAAGCGGGCGCCGCCGAGGCGCAGGTCGGGGTGCGCGGCGGACTCCGACGCGCCGACGTCGACCACCACGACCTCGTCCGCGGCACGCTCCTGACGCGCGAGCGCGTCGAGGGTGGCGTCGAGGAAGCGGGTGCGGCCGCGGGTCACGACCACGGCCGTCACGGTGACGACCAGAGGGACGGCTCCGGTGCCGTCGAGCGTGCGGTCGGGCGCGACGGCGACGGTCGCGCCCGTGGGGGCGACCTCCCCGCCGGGGCGGGCTGGGATCGGGTGCGGAGCAGTCATCCTGCCCGCCATGATGCGACGGGCCCCGATCCGGTCGTGGGATATCCGTCCCGAGCGTGTCGGGCCGGACATCCGGTCGGGCGTCGGGTCAGACGGCGCGGCGCTTCAGCTTGCGCCGCTCCCGCTCGGAGAGCCCGCCCCAGATGCCGAAACGCTCGTCGTTCGCGAGCGCGTAGTCCAGGCACTCGGCCCGGACCTCGCAGGACGTGCAGACCTTCTTGGCCTCACGCGTGGACCCGCCCTTCTCCGGGAAGAAGGCCTCCGGGTCCGTCTGGGCGCACAGCGCCCGTTCCTGCCACCCCAGGAGCGTCTCGTCGTCGGTCGTAGCGGCGCCGAACAGCGGGAGCACCGGCGCCACGCGCTCGGGCTCACGGCCGACGTCTGACGGGAAGACCCCCCGGTCCCCATCGAGCAAATTCCACATGGCGTGCCCCTCCATGCCGTTCTCTAGGGAAACTGCATACCTGGAATTACACGCGTGTCCTTCGGAGGCGTCAAGTCGAAATGTGCTAGTGATTGCGATCTCCACTGCCCATTCACATGCGTGCCGGCCTGTGCTGGTCCGGGCACTCGTAGGCTGACCTGCGTGAATCCGCTCCCCGCCGCCGGCCGCACCCCCACGACGATCTCCCAGATGATGGATCTCGTCCTGTCGGATCCGGGGCGTCCCCGCCTCACGTGGTACGGCGACGGCGGCGAACGGGTCGAGCTCTCCGGCGCCGTGCTCCAGAACTGGGTGAGCAAGACCGTGAACCTGCTCGTGGAGGAGTTCGACGCCGCACCGGGCACGGTCGTGACGCTCGACCTGCCCCCGCACTGGCGCGGCGTGCTCTGGGCACTGGCCGCCTGGCGCTGCGGCGCCACCGTGGAGCCCGCCGGCGACACCCCCGCGAAGGCAGGCGACGTCGTCGTCACCGCGCGTCCCGACGCCTGGGCCCCCGTGCTCGCCGGGCCCGGTGCCGCCGACCTCGTGGCGGTCGCGCTGCCCGCGCTCGCCCGGTCGTTCGGCGGCGACCTCCCGCCCGGCGCCGTCGACGCCGCGGGCGCCGTGATGACCTACGGCGACGTCATCGGGTGGGCCCCCGAGACGGACCCGGCCGCCGTCGCGCTGGACGCCCCCGACGGCACGGTCGCGTTCGCCGACCTGGTGCCCGGCAGCGGCGTGCCCGGTGCCCGGGTGCTCGTCGACGGCGTCCGCCCGCTGGGGGGTCTGCTGCGCGAGCTGCTCGCCGTCTGGGCCGCCGACGGCTCCGTGGTCCTCGCCTCCGCCGCGACCGCTGCCGAGCTCGCGGCCGACCCGGCCCGCCTCGACCGCCTGCGCGAGACCGAGCGCATCACCGCCTGACGAGAACCTGCTGCGGGCGTTTCCTCGTGGTTCAGGAGGCGGCACGGCCCCAGGCGACCAGCCCGGTGCCGGTGCGCGGGAACGCGCGCTGCGCGACGCGGAACGGCCAGGTCGCGGCGGCCACGAGCGTGCCCTGCGCGGACGTCGACGGCTGGAACAGCCGCCCGCTGCGTGCGGTGCGGTCCGCCGTGCTGCCCTCCTCGCGCAGTCCGGGCCGCCGGCGCGCGAGCTGGTTGCGCGCCGCCTCCAGCGCGTACCCGAGCGGGACGCCGTACAGGCGCAGGCCGACGTCGGTCAGGCCGGCGTCGCGCAGCAGGGCCACGAGGGCGGCCGGGTCGTAGCGGCGGAAGTGCCCGACGGCCTCGTCCATCGGGCCGTACCGGCGCTGCCAGGCCGGCGTGGACAGCAGCAGGGTGCCGCCCGGTCGCAGCCGCGCGCCCCACTCGCGGAGCGCCGCGGCGTCGTCCTCGATGTGCTCGATCACCTCGAACGCGCACACGAGGTCGAAGCGCTCGGCGGCGGGCAGGGAGTCGAGCGGTCCCTGCACGACCGTGCCCGGCACCCCCGCCTCGACGAGGCGCTGCTCGGCGGTGCGCGCGCTGTCGGCGTCGAGCTCGACGCCCGTGTACGCCGCGGCGCGGGCGGCGAGCCGGACGCCGACCGCGCCCTGGCCGCAGCCCACCTCGAGCACACGGCCGGCGGCCCCCGGCAGCAGCGGTTCGACCACGTCCCACCGCAGGCTGCCGTACAGCGTGAGCGGTGGCAGGGAGGCGGCGGTGTTCGGCACGGGCATTCCTTCGTCCTCGACGGCTCGGGCAGCGGCACCAGCGGCTTGCAGGGTCATGGTCGGCCGGGGCCAGCCTGCCAGCACGGCGGCCGTGGTGGCACCACGCCCCGCCGCGCGAGCGGCGTCTCCTCGAGGCGCCTACCTCGGCCGCGCGAGCGCGCCGAGGCCGGCGAGGGCGAGGTCGGCGAGCGTCACCAGCACGCGGCTGACCAGCACCAGCAGCAGCACCGCGGCGTGCGGCAGCGCTCCGGCCAGCACCGCGAGCAGCACCAGCTCGCGCGCGCCGGCGCCGGCGGGCACGACGACGACGAGGAACCCGACCACCCACGCCAGCGCGTAGCCGCCGACGGCGAGCGCGACGCCCTGCGCGTCGGGCGGCATCCCGAGGCCGACGGCGAGCACCCACACCTGCGCCCCCGCGAGCAGCCACCCGGCCACCGACCACAACGTGGCGGCGCCGAGCCCACGCCACCCGAGCGGGCGGTCGAGCGGGGGGCGGCGCGCGACCCGCAGCGCCCACGCGACCAGACGGTTGAGCACGGGCGGCAGCAGGACGACGGCGACGGCGGGCAGCGCCCACAGCACCGGCCCGGCGGCCCCCAGCGCCCCGGTCGCGACGAAGGGCAGCGCGACCAGGCCGACGACCGCGCCGGACACGACCCCGACGAGCGTCGCGACCGCCGTGGTCGTCACGGACGTGCGGCGCGCGATCCCGTGGTCGACGCCGAGCTCCGCCGCCGCGACGACGTTCCACACCCCGCCCGGCACGTACTTGCCCAGCTGGCTCAGGCCGAACACCCGCAGCGCGACCCGCAGGCCGGTCGGGGCGCCGAGGTCGGCGAGCACGACGCGCCACGACACGAAGGTGCACAGCACGAAGGCGACCGACAGCACGAGCGCGACGGCGAGCCGCTGCCAGGAGAGCTCGGCGGCCGCGCGGGCGAGGTCGTCCCCCGCGGCGACGACGGCGTACACCGCGAGCCCGAGCGCGAGGAGGAGGAAGCCCCAGCGCACCCAGGGCGACCGCAGCACCGCGAGCGCGCGGGCGAGCCGCCCGGACGGCGCCCCGGTCTCGCCCGCCGCGTCGCCCGTCACGGCCGCACACCGCGCGACGCGAGCAGCCGGACCAGCGGACGGACGACGGCGGCGGGCCGGGCGAGGTCCCGCCCGGTCGTCGCGCGGGCCCTGGCCGCGACGAGGGCGGCCGGGTCGCGCAGGGCGAGCAGCCGGTCCGCGAGCGCCGCCGGGTCGGCGGGCGGGACCAGCTCGAGGTGGTCGCCCAGCAGCCGCCGCTGCGGCTCCGTGTCGGAGGTGACCACCACGCAGCCGGCGGCGAGGCCCTGGAACACCTTGTTCGGCACGACGCGCAGCCCCTTGGGGGTCGCGGAGAAGATCCCGAGGCAGACGTCGTGGGCGGCGACGACGGCCGGCAGGTCGTCTGCCTCCACCCAGTCGCACCAGGTGATCCCGGGGGTGCCGCGGAGCCGGTCGCGCACGGACGGGAGGTCCTGGCCGGAGCCGACGAGCGTGACCTCCAGGGCACGCCCGCCGCGGGCGGCGTCCTCGGCCGCCCGCGGCAGCACGGCGGCCAGCGCCTCGGCCAGCACGTCGGTGCCCTGCAGCGGCGTGAAGAGCCCGAAGAAGACGACGCGCAGGGGCCGGGCGTCGTCGGTCGCGGCAGCGTCGGCAGGGGCATCGTCGGTGGGGTCGGCGGGAGCGGCGTCGAACCACTCCTGCGGTGCCCCGACGGGCACGACGAGCCCGCGGGCGGCGCGGGATCCGGCGAGCTCGCCGAGCATCCGCAGGTGCTCGGGGGTGTCCAGCAGCACGACGTCGGCGCACGACGTGGCGACGCGGTCCAGGCCGCGCAGCAGCGTGACCCGCGCACCCCGCGCGCCGCGGTCGGCGGCGGTGTCCCCCGCGAAGACGAGGTGGTCGAGCAGCACCGGGGCGCGACCGAACAGCAGTCGGGCGAGCACGACGTCGAAGTGGCCGAGGTAGCCGACGAGCACCGCGTCCGGGCGGCCGTGCGCGCGACGGTGCGCCACGACGTCGCCCGCGAGCAGCACCCAGCAGCGCAGCAGCCGCACCAGCAGGCCGGGCAGGCGCCACGGCCGGCGCAGCATCCGCACCCGCTCGGCGGTGCTCAGGCCGAGGGGCCGGTCGAGCTCGCGCACCGTGTACCCGTGGGCGCGCAGCCCGTCGACGAGCACGCCGACGCGCGGGTGCCGGGCGGCGTCGTACGTGCCGAACGCGACGATCACGCGTGCGCGTCCTCGTCGTCCCGCGCCACGGCCGCGGCGCCGCCGTGGGCGCCGTCGTCGGGCCGCGGGCCGTACTGGAGCTCCTTGAGCCGCTCGAGGGTCTCCTCCATCAGGGTGCGGTTGGTGCGCAGCAGGTCGGCGACCACGAGCAGCGCGAGGCACAGCAGCGCGCCGACGAGCATCGCGCCGGCGAAGACGAGCGACTGCACGTGGCCGCCGGCGTCCCCCTGGGCGAGGAAGACGAGGAACCGGACGGCGGGCACGGCCGCCGCGACGAAGAACACCGCGAAGAGCGTGAGGAACACCAGGTGCGGGCGGAACATGATCCACGACCGCACGATGGCCTTCCCCGACCGGGCCATGTGCTGCCAGATGTTGGCGAACAGCCGCGACTCGCGCGTCTTCGCGTTGGTGGTGATCGGCAGGCTCGTGATCCGCAGGCGCTTGTTCCCCGCCTGGACGATCGTCTCCATGGTGTAGCTGAACTGGGTCACGACGTTCAGCCGCAGCAGCGCACCCCGCGAGTACGCGCGGAAGCCGCTCGCGGCGTCCGGCAGCGACGTCCCGGCGGCCGCGCTGACGACGCGGCTGCCGAACCGCTGCATCCGCTTCTTGAACGGGGAGAAGTGCTCGATCGTCGCCGTCTGGCGGTCCGCGACGACGATGTCCGCCTCGCCCGCGACGATCGGCGCGACGAGGTCGCCGATGCGCTCGGACGGGTACTGGTTGTCGCCGTCCGTGTTGACCACGACGTCGGCCCCGTGGGCGAGCGCGTAGTCGACGCCGTCGCGGAACGACCGCGCCAGCCCTCGCGTGCTGGTGTGCCGCACGACGTGCCGGACGCCGAGACGGCGGGCGACCTCCGCCGTGCCGTCCGTCGACCCGTCGTCGACCACGAGGACCTCGACGCTGTCGAACCCCTCGACCTCGCGCGGGATCGTGGCGAGCACGAGCGGGAGCGTCCCGGCCTCGTCGAGGCACGGGATCTGGACGAACAGCTTCATCGCGCATCCTTCGGGGCGCCGGGGGCCGCCGGCGGCAGGGCGCCGGGGGCCGGGTCGATCGACGACGCCGCGAGTCTACGGGGCCACAGGAGCCCGACGACCAGCCCCCCGAGCAGCACGGCACCCGCGACGGCCAGCAGGGCGACGAGCGCGGGCTCGGGCAGCGGGCTCCAGGCCAGCCACCGGTCCACGGCGTCGCCGAAGGTCTCGCCGGACCCCCGGTAGAACGCGTCGAACGCCCACAGCAGGCCGCCGACGGCGGCGGCGAGCGCGAGCGTCACGACGACCGGCACGCCGCGGGCGAGGCGCCGGTCCGAGCGCCGCGCGAGCTGCCAGGCCGCGATCGCCACCGCCGTCGCGAGCGCGACGACGCCGCCGAAGACGTACCGCCCCTGGATCGCGACCAGGCGGCCGGTCTCGGCGTGGAAGTCCCAGGCGTTGTACGCGACGCCCGCCGCGAGCGCGGCGGGGGTGAGCAGCACGACGACGGCGGTCCGGCGCGCGCCGGGCAGGACGAGCGCCGCGAGCGACGCGGCCATGAGCGCCACCGTCCCCCAGACGATCCACGCCCCCGCGAGGTGCACCTCGAGCCACGACAGGTTCCCGAAGAACGACTGCGCGAGCCGGCCCGCGATGATCGACGGGACGTCGGCGTCGGGCACGGTCGCGAGGATGGTCAGCTCGCGGGGCCGGCCGACGGGCTGCACGGCGCCGAGGGTGAGCACGTTGCGCACCCACCACCACCCGCCGACGGCGAGCGTCACGCCGCCTGCGACGGCGAGGCGGCCGAGCCGGCCGGGCCAGCGGCGCCCGCGGGCGAGCGCGTACGCCGCGACCACCATGGGCACCGCGAACGCCAGCATGACCTTGGTGAGCAGGCCGAGGCCGAGCACGACGCCGATCGCCACGGCCACCCGCCACCGCAGGTCCCCCGTGACCACCCGCACGGCGAGGTACGTCGCGGCGGCGCACGCCAGGACGACGAGGGCGTCGTTGTTCACGGCCCCCATGACGTGCCCGAGCTGCGGCAGGAGGAGGGGGAACGCCCCGGCGACCAGGCCCGCGGACGGCGACCCCGTGGCCCGGCGTGCCGACTCGGCGGCGAGGGGTACGACGAGCGCGAGCAGCAGCGCGTCCAGGAGCCGCAGCGCCAGCGTGACCTGGTCCCAGCGGGCGTCGGTGAGCCCCGTCGCGTGCAGCACGCCCGCGCCCAGGGCGTAGTAGAGCGGGGGGTGCTGCGTCATCTGGTCCACCTCGGTGCCCGACGACGCGTCGCCCAGCGCGTTGCCGGCGTCGAGGCGGGTGCGGTCCTCGCGCGGCACGGGCACGACGTCGACGAACTGGCGGGCGTCCTCGCGGTGCTGCCACCGGCCGGGCAGGTCGGCGGGGTACCGGGCCTCGTCGACCGCCTGCGCGATCGCCGGGGAGAAGTAGGCGTCGCCGGGCGACGGCCAGCCGCCGCCGTACGCGATCCGCAGCACGCTGTTGACGTGGTTCTGCTCGTCGGGCGACCGGAACATGGGCGTGACCGCGGCCCACACCACCGTCCACGCCGCGACCACGAGCGTGAGCGCGGCGACGGCACGCCGGTAGCGCCGTCCGGCCGGGGGCCGCGCGGTACCCGTGCGGGGATCAGGGGTGCCGGTCGCCGCGGGAGCCCGGCGCGCGTGCGGCGTCGTGTCCGTCACGACCACAAGTCTCCCCCACGATCCCGATCGGCGACGGGCTGCGGACCAGCGCCGACGTTCGACCCACACATTTCCTCTACCGTCCCGGTCCTCGGGCACCGCAGCGGCGTGACACCGACCCTCTATGCTCGCTTCCCGTGACCCGCACCACCCCACGCCACGTCGCCTCGCGCCCCGGCACGTCCACGGGGCCCTCGCACGCCCGCGCCCTGCGCCGGCACACGGTCGCGCGCACCCTGGGGATGGGGCTGACCGCGGTCCTGGCGTTCGTCGCCGTCGGCGGCGCGACCGCGGCGGTGAAGCTCACCGGCAACATCACCGCCGTCGACTCCGACAAGCTGCTCGGCGCCGACCGGCCCGAGAAGGTCATGCCGGAGGACCCCAACGCGGACATGCCGCTGAACATCGTGCTCATGGGCTCCGACAGCCGCGGCGGCGACAACGCCGACATCGTGGGCGACGGCACCCAGGGCGCCCGCTCGGACACGACGATGATCATGCACATCTCGTCCGACCGGTCCCGCGTGGAGATGCTGTCGATCCCCCGGGACACCACGATCGACATCCCGTCGTGCCCCACCTCCTCCGGCGGGCAGACCTCGCCCGTGTCCCGCTCGAAGTTCAACGGGGCCTTCGCCCAGGGCGTCCTGACGGGCGGCGACGTGGAGTCGGGCGCACTGTGCGCGCAGAAGACCATCGAGACCATCACCGACGTGCAGATGGACGGCTTCGTCGTCGTCGACTTCGCCGGCTTCGAGAAGATGGTCGACGCGCTCGGTGGCGTCGAGCTGTGCATCCCGAACGACATCGACGCCCCGAAGGCCGACCACCTCGTCCTCTCCGCCGGCGTGCAGGAGCTCGACGGCGACACCGCGCTCAAGTACGCCCGGGCCCGCACCGGCAAGGGGCTCGGCGACGGGTCGGACCTCGGCCGCATCGGCCGCCAGCAGGAGCTGCTGGCCGCCGTCGCCCGTCAGGTGATGAGCGCCGGCACGCTCGCCGACCCGACCAAGTCGCTGAAGTTCCTCGGCGCCGTGACCGGTTCCATGACGATGAGCAGCAACTTCGCGTCCATCCAGGGACTCGCCGGGCTCGCGTACAGCGCGCGCAACGTCCGTCCTGACACCATCGCGTTCATGACCGCGCCGTACATGTACGACCCGAACAACGCGGCGAACGTCCTGCTCACCGACGAGGCGGACGAGGTCTGGGACAACCTCAAGCACGACCGTCCGCTGAGCGACGCGATCGACACCGAGTCCGACGACGCCAAGGGCGGCAAGGACGGCGCGACGAAGGACGGCGCGACGAAGGACGGCGCGAACGACGACGCCGGCACGGGCACGCAGGCCGCCGAGGGCACCGACGACGTCGACGCCACCCCGGTGGCGGACGACGAGCCCGGCACGCAGGACGACGAGGCCGCCGACGACGGTTCCGGCGATGGCGAGAAGAACCCCGAGCCGAAGCGGACCCGCGACGCCGGCGAGGAGGCCTTCACGGGCGCCGACGTGACGTCGGTGTGCGGATGAGCGCGGGGGAACCATGAGCAACGACGACCAGCGCATCCCGCCGAGCTTCACGCCGTCCGGCGGCCGGTCCGACCGGCCCAGCGGCTCCGGCGACGCCATCCCCGTGGGCGGCGGGTCCCGGCCGTCCGCACCGCCGACGGGCGGCCGCGTGGGCCGGCGCGACGACGCCGCCCCGGTCGAGCCGCGCGTGCGGCGCCAGTCGTCGCGCGAGATCCCGACGACGCCGCCCGAGCGTCGCGGCAGCGCCCAGCAGAAGCCCCGGTCGTACGCGCCGCGCGGCTCCTCGGCGTCGGCCCCGGCCTCCCGGGCACCCCAGTCGCGCGCTCCGCAGGCCCGGCAGGGCTCGGGCACGCGCGTCATGCCCGCGTCGGCCCAGGGCCAGGCGCGGCGCACTCCCCCGCCCGGCAGCGGCGGGGGCGCCGCGGCGGCGACCGCCGGGGGCGGCAGGTTCCGCGTGCGCAAGGGCCGCGTCGCGGGCCTCGTCCTCGTGCTGCTCCTGGTGCTGGTCCTGGCGTGGCCGATCGGCCTGGTCGTCTGGGCGAACGGCAAGATCCAGCACGTCGACGCCCTGTCCGACGCCAAGGGCACGCCCGGCACCACCTACCTGCTCGCCGGCTCCGACGCGCGCGGCACGGGCAGCGTCGCCGACGACGGCACCGAGGGCGCCCGCACCGACACGATCATGGTGCTGCAGAAGCCGCGGAGCGGGCCCGCCTCGCTCATCTCGATCCCCCGCGACACCTACACGGAGATCCCGGGCCACGACCCGAACAAGATCAACGCGGCGTACTCCTTCGGTGGCGCCCCGCTGCTCGTCGAGACGGTCGAGGGCCTCACGGGCCTGTCGATCGACCACTACGTCGAGGTCGGGTTCGGCAGCGTCGAGGAGATCGTCGACGCCGTCGGCGGCGTCGAGCTCTGCTACGACCGCGACGTCGACGACCCGAAGAGCGAGCTGACGTGGGAGGCCGGCTGCCACATGGCCGACGGCGAGACCGCGCTCGCGTTCTCCCGCATGCGCTACTCCGACCCGAAGGGCGACATCGGCCGGGCCGAGCGGCAGCAGCAGGTCATCGCCGCCGTCGCCGCGAAGGTCGTCAAGCCGAGCGTGCTGCTCAACCCGGTCAACCAGGTCCAGCTCGTCAACGCCGGCACCGACGCCCTCACCGTGGACGAGAAGACGGGCATCGTCGACCTCGGCCGGCTCGGGCTGGCGTTCAAGGCGGCCACCGGCCCCGAGGGCGTCACCGGCACCCCGCCGATCGCGAACCCGGGCTACGACCCCGGTACGGGCGTCGGCTCCACCGTGCTGCTCGACGAGGACAAGGTCGACCAGTTCTGGGCCGACGTCCGCGACGGCGAGCTGGACCCCGGCAGCACCGTCGGGGGCATGCCCGGCTGACGCCGAGGCAGTCCCGGGCTCGCGGGCACCCCGGACGCCGACGTCGAGGCGTCTCCTGGCAGGGGACCGACCTGGTGGTCGAGGTCCGCGGGCGCGCGCCGTCAGGCCGAGAAGCCGGTGCTGCGCGCGCCCTCGCGAGCGGCGCGCAGCTTGTCCCCCTTGGCGCGGGCGACGTCTCCGAGCTCGGCCTGGAACGCGACCATCCGCTCGCGCAGCGCGAGCGACCCGGCGTCCGTGCCCGAGGCGAGGATGCGCGCCGCGAGCAGGCCGGCGTTGCGCGCCCCCCCGATCGAGACGGTCGCGACCGGCACGCCGGCGGGCATCTGGACGATCGACAGCAACGAGTCCATGCCGTCGAGGTACCGCAGCGGCACGGGCACCCCGATCACCGGGAGCGGCGTCACCGAGGCGAGCATGCCCGGCAGGTGCGCGGCGCCGCCGGCGCCCGCGACGATCGCGCGCAGCCCTCGCTCGGACGCCGTGCGGCCGTAGTCGATCATCTCGGTCGGCATGCGGTGCGCCGAGACGACGTCGACCTCGACCTCGACGCCCAGCTCGGCCAGCGCGTCGGCGGCGGCCTCCATGACCGGCCAGTCCGAGTCCGACCCCATGACGATGCCGACGGCGGGCGTGCTCATGCGTGCTCCTTGGTGGTGGGGGTGCTCGGGACGGTGCCGGTGACGGTCTCGCCGCGCAGCAGCGCCGCGGCGTCGAGGGCGCGACGGCGGACCTCGTCGAGGTCGGTGCCGCTGACGTTGACGTGCCCGAGCTTGCGGCCCGGGCGGATGCCCTTGCCGTACAGGTTGACGCGAGCCTCGGGGAACCGTGCGAGCACGTCGGGCAGCGCGTCGGTGAGGGCGTCGAGGCTCGAGCCGAGCACGTTCGCCATCACCGTCCAGGGCGCGCGGGCGGCGGTGTCGCCGAGCGGCAGGTCGAGCACCGCGCGCAGGTGCTGCTCGAACTGGCTCGTCACCGCGCCGTCGATGGTCCAGTGGCCGGAGTTGTGGGGGCGCATCGCGAGCTCGTTGACCCACACCGCGGCGGTGCCGTCGGCCTCCCGGGTCTCGAACAGCTCGACGGCGAGCACGCCCGTGACGCCGAGCCCGTCGGCCACCGCGACGGCGATCCGGCGCGCCTCGGCGTCCACCGCCGGGTCGAGGTCCGGCGCGGGCGCGACGACCTCCGCGCAGACGCCGTCGCGCTGGATCGACTCGACGACGGGCCAGGTCCGCACCTCGCCGGACGGGCGGCGGGCGACCAGCGCCGCGAGCTCGCGCACGAACGGCACCTTGCGCTCCACCAGCAGCGGGGGGCCGCCGTCGGCCGCGGCCTGCAGCCAGTCCGCGACGTCGTCGGGCGACGACACGACGCGCACGCCCTTGCCGTCGTAGCCGCCGCGGGACGTCTTCACCACGGCCTCGTGCCCGGCCTCCTCGGCGAGGAACGCGGCGAGCGCGTCGCGCGCGGCGGCCGGGTCGGTCGGCAGCGCAGCCCAGCGCGGGCACGGCAGGCCCAGCTCGGTGAGGCGGCGCCGCATGACGATCTTGTCCTGCGCCTGCACCAGCGCGTCCGGGCCGGGGCGCACCGGCGTGCCGTGGTCGATGAGGTCGTGCAGCAGCGCGTTGGGCACGTGCTCGTGCTCGAACGTGAGCACCGCGGCCGGGGCGCGACCGTCGTCCGGGGCGATGAGCGCACGGATCGCGGCGTCGTCGCTCGCCACGCCGACCGGAGCGTCGGTGACCACCTGCGCGGCCGACGACGCCGGGTCCTCGACCAGCACCCGCAGGCCCACGCCCAGCTCGGCGGCGGCGGGAGCCATCATGCGGGCGAGCTGACCTCCTCCGACGACGGCGACGACAGGGGCGGAGGCAGTGGGTCCGGTCACGGGCATCGAGGATACCGGCCCCGCCGGGGGGTCAGCCGCCTTGGTGGTGCAGCCAGCCCCGCCGGCGGCCGCGCGACGAGATCGTCGTGCCGGGCGGCAGCACCAGGTGCGGGTCGAGCGTGCGCGGCACGCCCGCGAGGAAGAGCGCGAAGATCGGGGGCCGGCGCTGCACCAGGTCGAGCCGGCCGCCGTCGGCGGCGGCCAGGTCGCGCGCCAGGGCGAGGCCGAGGCCCGTGCTGCCGCCCGTCGTCGTGCCGCGCTCGAAGATGCGGGTCGCGACGTCGTCGGCCACGCCCTCCCCCTCGTCGGCGACCTCGATCGCGACCGCGCCGGTCGTGCCCGACGGGCGCGACCGCACCGTCGTCGTCCCGTCGCCGTACTTGAGCGAGTTCTCGAGCAGGGTCGCGATGATCTGCGCCAGGGCTCCCGGCGTCGCGAGCACCTGCATGCCGTCGGGGACCTCGATGACGAGCCGCCGACCGGCCCGCTCGAACGTCGGCGCCCACTCCTCCTCCTGCTGGTGCACGACGTCCGCCAGCACCACGGCCTCCGTCGTGCCGCCCTGCGAGCGCCGCGACGCCGCGAGCAGGTCGTCCACGACGGTCACCAGCCGCTCCACCTGCTCGAGCGAGATGCGGGCCTCCTCGACGACCTCGGGGTCGTCGGAGGCGAGCGTGATCTCCTCGAGCCGCATCGTCAGCGCCGTCAGCGGCGTGCGCAGCTGGTGCGACGCGTCCTGGGTGAACTGCCGTTCCGCCGCGAGACGTCCCGCGAGCCGGTCGGCGGACCGCGCCAGCTCCGCCGCGACGAGGTCGATCTCCTCGACCCCCGACGGCTCGAGGCGCGGGCGCACCTGACCCGATCCCAGCTGCTCCGCGGACGCCGCGAGGTAGACCAGGGGCGCGGACAGCCGGTTCGCCTGCCACACCGCCACCGCGATGCCGGCCGCGATCGCGACGATGCCCGCGATGATGACCAGCACCACCGTCTGCGCGGACTTCACGTAGGCGCCGATGGCCGACACCGTCATCGACACGCCGACGTTCTTGTCGGTGAGCTTCGCCTTGTCGATCGTCGGCGGAGAGACCGGCTCGCCCGCCGTCAGCTGGGTACCGTCCGGCAGCGTGACGACGACGTACGCCGGCAGGTCGCCCTCGCTGCCCTCGGCCGCGCGCTGCACCGTCGACTCCTCGACGACGTCGCCCCGGTCGAGGCTGTTGTCGACGCTGCGGGCGAGCGTGTCCACCCGGTTGGTGACGCGCTGCTCCTCGGTGGCCAGGACGTACCGGGCACCGAAGATGCCGAGCGGGACGCCGAGCAGGAGCACGGCGACGGCGACCGCGGAGATGGTCGCCAGCAGGACGCGGCGACGCACGAGGTCAGCCCAGTCCCGTCGGCGTCAGCTCGCGCCGAGCTCGAAGCGGAACCCGAGCCCTCGCACGGTGGAGACGTAGCGCGGGGCGTTGGCGTCGTCGCCGAGCTTGCGGCGCAGCCACGACACGTGCATGTCGAGCGTCTTGGTGGAGCCGACCGGGTCGGAGCCCCAGACGTCGCGCATGAGGGTGTCGCGCACCACGACCGACCCGGCGTTCGCGACCAGCACCTTGAGCAGGTCGAACTCCTTGGTGGTCAGGTGCAGCTCGCGGTCGCCCTGGAACGCGCGGTGCGCGGAGACGTCGACGCGCACGTCCTGCGCGCGCAGCTCCTCGTCCTCGCCGGTCTCGCCGTGCGTGCGGCGCAGCAGCGCCCGGACGCGGGCGAGCAGCTCCGCGAGGCGGAACGGCTTCGTCACGTAGTCGTCGGCGCCCGCGTCGAGCCCGACGACCAGGTCCACCTCGTCCGCGCGCGCCGTGAGCACCAGCACCGGCACGGTCAGCCCGGAGCCGCGGATCTCCCGTGCCACGTCCAGGCCGTCCATGTCAGGAAGGCCCAGGTCGAGGACGACGATGTCCGCGCTCCCGGCGTTGTCGACGGCTCCTTGACCAGTTCCTTGCACGATGACGTCGTAACCCTCACGCGTGAGAGCCCGCGCCAAAGGCTCGGCAATAGCCGGGTCGTCCTCGGCCAGCAGTACGTGGGTCATTCCCTCATGCTAGCGGCAACGTCGCTGGTCCTGGACCCCTCCCCACGCCGCGTCGGCGCCAGCCGGGTGTGACATGGAGATGACGCGCCGGCACGTCGCCGTCCGCGACGGCGGCAGCCGCCCCCGTCGTCGTGCGTGGGTCCTGTCCCCCTGCGGGACGACGCGTCGCTCCGCCCGTCCGCCCCCGGGCGGACGCGCCCGCTCCCCGCTCCCGCCTACCCTGGCGGACATGAGCTGGATCGAGAGGATGGGGCGCTGGTTCGAGGCGCACCGCTTCGGCGTCGACCTGACGACGACCGTGCTGCTCGCCGCGCTCATGCTGACCTCGGCCACCGACCTCTACTCGACCGAGCCGTACCTCGATCGCGGCGGCTCGATCGCCTGGACCGTCGCCATGCTGGCGCCCCTGCCGTGGCGGCGCACCCGCGCCGTGCCGTCCGCGATCGCGGTCTTCGCCGTCGCACTCGCCCACATGCTCGCCGGCTACCCGATGATCATGCCGGGGGACCTGCTGATCCTCGTGTCGTTGTTCTCCGTGACGGTCTACGGCCCCACGTGGGCGCACGTCACCGCGATCTGCTCCACGGCCCTCGGGACCGTCGTCGTGCTGCCGATCGCGGTCGGGGTCCGCTCGGGCGGGGGCGCCTCCGCCGTGCTCGAGATGGTCCCGGTCGGCATCTTCTGCCTGGTCACCGGCCTCGCCGTCTGGGCGTTCGCCCTCGTGCGACGGTCCCGCCGCGTCACCATGGACGCCCTGCGCGACCGCGCGCACCGCCTCGAGATCGAGCGCGACCAGCAGGCCCGGATCAGCGCCGCCGCCGAGCGCGCCCGCATCGCCCGCGAGATGCACGACATCGTGGCGCACTCCCTGTCCATCGTCGTCGCGCAGGCCGACGGCGGCCGGTACGCCGCGGCGTCCGACCCCGAGGCCGCCGTGCGCGCGCTGGGCACCATCAGCGAGACCGGGCGCACCGCGCTCACCGACATGCGGCGCCTGCTCGGCGTGCTGCGCTCGCAGGACGACGAGGACGCGGCTCGCGTCGAGGCGGCCCCCGGTCCCGCGTCGCCGCGCGCGCTCACCACGGGCCCGGGCGGCGCCCCGCGGCCGGCGTCCGTCGTCGCCGACGAGCCCCGCCAGGCGCGCCCCGCGCCGCAGCCCGGCGTCGAGGAGATCGAGGACCTCGTCGCGCAGGCGCGGGACGGGGGCCAGCGCGTGTCGCTGGTGCGCGTCGGCGAGCCCCGCACCCTGCCCGCCGGCATGGGCCTCACGCTGTACCGCGTGTGCCAGGAGTCGCTGACCAACGTGCGCAAGCACGCCGGCCCCGACCCGGCCGTGACCGTCGCGGTGCGCTGGACGCCCTCGACCGTCGAGCTCGAGGTGCTCGACGACGGCCGGGGCGCCGCCGCCACCGCGGACGACCCCGGGTTCGGGCTGCGCGGGATGCGCGAGCGGGCCAACCTGTACGGCGGCACGCTCGAGACCGGCCCCCGCCGGGGCGGCGGGTTCCGCGTCCACCTCGAGCTACCCCTGCCCGGGGCGCCCGTGACCGCCCCGCCCGCGCCGACGACCCCGTCGGCGACCACCGCCCAGGAGGACGCATGACCCCGCCCGCCGACGACGTCGCGCCGCCCGCCCCCGGACCCGCCCGGAGCGGCGTCGTGCGCGTCGCGCTCGTCGACGACCAGCAGCTCGTGCGCGCGGGCTTCCGCATGGTGATCGACTCCCAGCCGGACCTGGAGGTGGCGCTCGAGGCCGGGGACGGCGCGCAGGCGCTGCGGCTGCTCGCCGACCACCGCGTCGACGTCGTGCTCATGGACGTGCGCATGCCGCACCTGGACGGGCTCACCGCCACCGCGCGACTCACCGCCGCGCCCGACGCGCCGCGCGTCATCGTGCTCACCACGTTCGACCTGGACGAGTACGTCCTCGAGGCCATCCGGTCCGGCGCCTCGGGGTTCCTGCTCAAGGACGCCCCGCCCGAGGAGATGCTCGCCGCCATCCGCACCGTGCACGCCGGGGACGCCGTCATCGCACCGTCCTCCACCCGACGCCTGCTGGAGCACCTGGTCACCGCGCTGCCCGCGGACCAGGCGGCACCCCAGCACGACGCGCTGGCCGGCCTCACCGACCGGGAGCGCGAGGTGCTGGTGCTCATGGCCCGCGGCCGGTCCAACACCGAGATCGCGGCCGACCTGTTCGTCGCCGAGGCCACCGTGAAGACGCACGTCGGGCGCATCCTCGCCAAGCTCGACGCCCGCGACCGCGTCCAGGCCGTCGTGACCGCCTACGAGACCGGCCTGGTCCGCCCCGGCTCCTGACCTCGACCCCGACCTGTCAGGGCCACGCGCGGGTTCCCATGGGCCTGGCCCTGACAGGTGGCGGGCGCCGCCGGGTTGTCAGGGCCACGCGGATGTTCTGGTGCTCCTGGCCCTGACGATCACCGGCCGAGGTGGCGGCGCACGGTGGCGGCGTCGGTTCCGGGCTCGGCGTCGCTGTGGATGCCACGACATGAGCACGACCTGTGGACGGCGTCGGTACCGCGACTTGTCAGGGCCACGACCGCAAGAACCTGCTCCCGGTCCTGACCACCCCGGTGGTCCGGCGAGGGTGCAGGTCAGGGGCGGTTCAGGGTGCGGGTCAGGGTCGGTGTCATACCTGGGGATGACCTGGGAGCACGCGAGGACCCACCCTCGGGCCGATGTCGGCGGCGCGGCCGCTCCGTAGCGTCGGTGATGTCCTGGTCGGAGGCTCCGCGGAGCGTCCCGGCCACCACCCCGAGACACCGGAGAGCTTCCGTGGACACGACCGTGTACGTCCCGATCCCCGACGAGGGCACCGCCGCCCGACCGACCGTCACCCCGGCGGTGCGGGCCCGCGCCCTGACCAAGACGTACGGCCGCGGCGAGGCGCAGGTGCGCGCGCTGGACGGCGTCGACGTCGACTTCACGGCCGGCCGCTTCACGGCGATCATGGGGCCGTCGGGCTCCGGCAAGTCGACCCTCATGCACCTGCTCGCCGGCCTGGACTCGGCCACGAGCGGGCAGTCGTTCATCGGCTCCACCGAGGTGACCGGCCTGAACGACAAGGCCCTCACCGCGCTGCGCCGCACCCGCGTGGGTTTCGTGTTCCAGCAGTTCAACCTGCTGCCCATGTTCACGGCGGAGCAGAACATCACCCTGCCGGTCGAGCTGGCGGGCGGCACGGTCGACAAGCAGTGGCTCGGCACCCTCGTCGACACGCTCGGCCTGAGCAAGCGGCTCACGCACCGCCCGAGCGAGCTGTCCGGCGGCCAGCAGCAGCGCGTCGCCATCGCGCGCGCCCTCATCGCCCAGCCCGACGTCGTGTTCGCGGACGAGCCCACCGGCAACCTCGACTCCCGCTCCGGCGCGGAGGTGCTGAGCTTCCTGCGCCGCTCGGTGCGCGAGCTCGGCCGCACGATCATCATGGTCACCCACGACCCGGCGGCCGCCGCCTACGCGGACCGCGTCGTCCTCATCGCCGACGGCAAGATCGCGGGCGACATCACGGACCCGACGCCGGAGTCCGCGCTCGCCGGCCTCGACGCGCTGCGGACGGTGGCCTCGCGATGATCCGCCTCACCCTGTCGCAGATGCGGCGCAGCGCCGGCCGGCTCGCCGCCGCGGGCGTCGCGATCGTCATCGGCACCGCGTTCGTCGCGATCACCCTCCTCGCGGGCAACGTCATCACCCGCACCACCTACGACTCGATCGCCGCCCAGTTCACGGGCGCCGACCTCGTGGTCCGCGGCGTCCCCGCCGACGACGCCGCCCTCGACGCGGTGCGCGGCACCGCCGGCGTGGCCACGGCCGACCCCCAGCTCATGACGTACCAGCAGCTCGAGGCCGGCGGTCGCACCATCTACCAGGGGGTGCTGGCCGAGCCCACGGACACGAGCGTGCTGCCGCTCGAGGTCGCCGACGGCTCCCTCCCCGAGGCGTCGGGCGAGATCGCGCTGCCGGTCGACGTCGCCGAGCGTCTCGAAGCCGCCCCGGGCGACACGATCACCCTCGTGCGCAACGTCCTCGAGGGCGACCAGAGCTCCGAGGAGGACGCCTGGACCGAGGTCCGCGAGCAGCTCACCGTGTCGGGCACGCTCACCGACCCGTACGGCGCCTACTCGATGCAGGGCGGCGCGGCCGTCGCCCCGGCGGCGGACGTCGCCGGTTGGGAGAAGGACCTCACCGCCCCCGGCGAGGAGACGGTCGCACCGACGACCATGCTCGTCACCCTCGACGACCCGGCCGCCGTCGAGCAGGCCCGCACGGCGATCACCGGCGCGCTCACCAACGGCGCCGCGGCGTCGGGCGCCGACACCGCCGACCTCAAGGTCGTGACGCCCGAGGAGCACGCCGAGGCCGTCGCCAGCGAGATGACCGGTGGCGAGAACGTCATGTTCACGCTGTTCGTGCTGGTCTTCGCCGCCGTGGCGCTGCTGGTCGCCGCGCTCGTCATCGCGAACACCTTCCAGGTGCTGGTCGCCCAGCGCACCCGCACGCTCGCCCTGCTGCGGTGCGTCGGCGCGGACAAGGGCCAGCTGCGCCGGTCGGTGCTGTTCGAGGCGGCCGTGCTGGGCCTGCTGTCCTCAGCGGTCGGTCTGGTGGCCGGCGTCGGGCTGGGGCAGGCCGCGCTCACGATCGGCCGCGGCATGGACCTGGGGGTCCCGCTGCCGGCGACGGTCACGATCACCCCCGCCGTCGTCCTCATCCCGCTGGCGGTGGGCACCCTCGTGACGCTGGTCGCGGCGCTCTCCCCCGCCCGGGCCGCGACGCGCGTCGCGCCGCTCGAGGCCCTGCGTCCCGCCGACGCGCCGTCGGCCTCCCGCGGCGCAGGCCGGGTGCGCCTGGTGCTCTCGATCCTCGTCTCCGTGATCGGCTTCGCCCTGCTGGGCGGCGGGGTCGCGATGAGCACCGTCGGCGAGGAGCCCACCACGGGGCTCCTGCTCGGTGTCGCGGGCGGCGCCCTGTCGTTCGTCGGCGTCCTGGTGGGCTCGGTGTTCTGGCTGCCCCGCGTGGTGGCGCTCGCCGGGCGCCTCGTCGGGGCGTCCGGCCCGACGGCGCGGCTCGCGGCCGCGAACACGTTGCGCAACCCGCGCCGCACCGCCGCCACGTCCACCGCGCTGCTCATCGGCGTCACGCTCGTCGGCATGATGTCGACCGGCGCCGCGAGCGCCCGGGTGACCATGGACGCCGAGCTCGACTCCCGCTACCCCGTGGACGTCACCGTCTCGACCGACCTGTCGAGCGACCCGACGAGCGTCGCCGCCGGGGACGCCGTCGTGACGCCCGTCCCGTCGGCGCTCGCCGGCACCGTGAGCGACGTCTCCGGGGTCTCCCGCGTCGTCGAGGCGCGGGCCACGGCCGCCACGGTCACCGGCGACGGGGTGGACGAGGGCTTCGCCGTCACCGTCCGGGGCGTGACCCCGGACGACGCGGCGTCGGTGCTGCGGAGCACCGAGATGGTCGAGCCGCTCGCGGCGGGCACCGTCGTCGTGCCGGAGGAGGTCTCCGAGAACTGGCACATCACCGACGGCCAGGTCCTCACCCTGACCGGCCCGGACGGCTCCCTCGACCTGAAGGCCGCGGTCACCGACCTCGCGGACACCGGGGTGCTCGTGGTGCCGGACGACCTGTCCTCCCTCGACCCCGACGCCCCGGTGACCAGCCTGTGGGTGGGGCTCGACGACCCGTCCGACGCCGCCTCCGTGGTGCCGTCGATCCAGGACGCGGTCGCCGACACGGAGGCCCCCGCCGACGTCATGGGCGCGGCGGTGGAGCGTGCCGGCTTCCAGCAGGTGATCGACACCGCGCTGGGGATCGTCGTCGGTCTCCTGGCGGCGGCGGTCGTGATCGCCCTCATCGGCGTGGCGAACACGCTGTCGCTGTCGGTCATCGAGCGGCGCCGGGAGTCCGCCACCCTGCGGGCGATCGGGCTGTCGAAGGGCCAGCTGCGCGGCATGCTCGCGGTGGAGGGCCTGCTCATCGCGCTGGTGGGCGCCGTCCTGGGCGTGCTGCTCGGGCTGGTCTACGGCTGGGCCGGCGCCGCCGCGGCGCTCGGCTGGGCGGGCACCCCCGTCATCGTGGTCCCGTGGCGCGACGTCCTCCTGATGCTGCTCGTCGCCGCCGTGGCCGGGCTGGTGGCGTCCGTCGCCCCCGCCCGCACCGCGGTGAAGACCTCCCCCGTGGAGGCGCTGGCGAGCGAGTAGCGGGAGTTGTCCACAGGCCGTCCGCGACGGCCTTCCCGGGCGGGCACCCTGGGGGTCATGTCGACCTCCTCGGTGCCCGCCCTCGTCGTCCCCGCGCCCGGCCACGCCCGGGGGCGGACGGGCGACGTCCGGGTCACCGTGCGTCCGGGGGAGGACGTGCTCCTGCCGGCGGGGCGGCCGTTCGGCGCGTGCCGGGCGGGGCTCGCCGACCTCCTGCGCCGACCCGAGCTGCGGCACGTCCCGCTGCGCGCCGGCGGCGTCCTCGTGTCCGACGACGACGTCGTCGGGCGCCGCCCGCTCTTGCCCGGGGCCGTCGTCGCCGTGCTCGACGGCGGGGCAGCGGGCGTGCGCGCAGGCTCGGGCATCGCCCGCCCGGCGGCGGCCGTCCTCGACGGGCCGTGGCTCGCCGCCCGCGCCGACGGCCCCGCCGCGGGGGCGACCGTCGCCCTCGCGCCCGGCGGGTCGACGGCGCTGCCCCACGACACGGGCCCGACGTCCGAGGGCGGCCTCGTGGTGCGTGTGGACCCGCGGCGGCCGGACCGTGTCACCGTGCGGCTCACGCGACGCGGACCGGGCACGACGGCGTTCCCGTGCACGGCTGGCGGACGGCAGTCGTCCGACGACCGGCGTGCCCGCGTGCCCCGCGCGACCGCACGGCTCGTCCGCGACGCTGCCCTGGCGCGACGGCGTGCGCGGTCGGTGGGGCGCCTCCCGCGCCGCTGGCGCGCCGGCAGCGTGCTCGAGGTGAGGGGCCCGCGCGGCGTGCGCTCATGGACGCTGCACCGCTCCGGGACCGTGGCGGCCTGGCTCGACGCCGTCCCTGGCCGTGAGGCCGCCGACGCGGCGGCGCCGTCCGGGCCCGGCGCGGGGATGCTCGCCACCGCCGCGCTGCCCGTCGTGGGCTCGCTGGTGCTCGCCGCGGTGCTGCGGCAGCCGGCGTACGCGCTGTTCTCCCTGCTCGGCGTCGCGACCCTGGTGCCCCAGCTCCTCGCCGCGCGACGGCGGCGACGCGGCGGGTCCGGCCCCGCCGCCGCCGACCCGGCGACCGGCCACGGGACGGCGCCCGGGGACGCCCCGCCCCGCGTCGTGGGCGAGGCACCCGGCCCGCTGCTCGCCCGGCTGGTCGCGGCCCACCAGGCGTCGGACGGAGCGTGGGACGCCGCGTGCGCGCGGGCCGCGGCGCGGGCCTGCGCCGGCGGTCACCGCGGCGGGCCGTCGCCCCGGGGCGCGACCCCCGGGGCGGCCGGTCAGGGAGGTGGTGCGGTGGTGGCGGGCGCGGTCGCCGAGCTGGTGCCCGACGGCGCGATCGCCGTGGTCGGACCGCGTGCGGACGTGCTCGCGGCCGCGCGGTCGGTGGTCGCCGAGCTCGCCGCGGCCGGCGCGTCGGTGGACGTCGTCGGCGCCCGCGACGCCTGGTCGTGGTGCCGCTGGCTGCCGACCGCCGGCCCGCCGCTCCTCGTCGTCGACGCGCCCGCCGCGCCCGACCGTGCCGCCGTCACCGCGCGGCCCGACGAGGTGCTCGCGCGCGGCGGCGCCGTGCTGCTGTGCCTGCCCGACGGCGCCCCCGTGCCGTCGTGGTGCCGCACGACGTGGCGGGTGCGCGCGGGCCGGGTCCGGCGGGCGGCGCCGGACGGCTCCGCCACGACCGGGCCGCTCGTCGGCGTCGACGCGGCCTGGGCGGAGCAGGTCGCGCGACTCGTCGCGGGCCTGGCGGGGCTGCGCCGGTCGCTGGCCATGCTGGACCGGGCGCACGGGTACGACGAGGCGGGCGGGCCCGGCGACGACGGCGACCCGACAGACCCGCGGCTCCCCGCCGCCGTCCCGCTGGTCGACCTGCTCGACGACGCACCCGATCCCGGCGCCGCCTGGGACACCACCACCGGCTGGGCGGTGCCGCTCGGCCGGGACGCCCGTGGGCGGCCCGTGACCTTCGACCTGGTGGCGGACGGGCCCCACCTGCTGGTGGCCGGCACCACGGGGGCGGGCAAGTCCGAGCTGCTGCAGTCGCTCGTGCTGGGGCTCGCGGCGCAGCGGTCCCCGCGCGACCTCGCGCTCGCACTCGTCGACTTCAAGGGCGGCGCGTCGTTCGGCGCGTGCGGGCGGCTGCCGCATGTCGTCGGCCAGGTCACGGACCTCGACCCCGGGCTGGCGGGCCGCGCCCTGGCCGGTCTCCGCGCGGAGCTGCGCCGGCGCGAGCACGTCCTCGCCCGGCACGGGTCGGCGGACCTCGCCGCCCTGCCTCCGGGGGTGCCCGACGCGCCGCCGCGGCTGGTCGTGGTGGTGGACGAGTTCCGCGCCCTCGCCGACGACCTGCCGGACTTCCTGCCCGGGCTGCTGCGCGTGGCCGCGCAGGGTCGCTCCCTGGGCGTGCACCTGGTGCTCGCCACGCAGCGGCCCGCGGGGGCCGTGAGCGCCGACGTGCGGGCCAACGTCTCGGCGCGGCTCGCGCTACGGGTCGTGGACGCCGCGGACTCGCTCGACGTGGTCGAGACGCCCGCGGCCGCCCGGATCGTACCGGGGACGCCGGGGCGCGCCGTCCTGCGCCGCGGGTCCGAGCCACCGGTGGCGCTCCAGTGCGCTCATGCCTCGGGGCTCCCCACGACGGCCGGGGACCAGGTGCGCCGGGCTCCGGCCTGGGGGACGCCGCCGGTGGCGGCACCGTCGGGGCGCGACCCGCGCGAGCGCTCCGCGGGAGCCGGCGCGACGTCGTGCCCCGTGAACTCGCTCGTCGACACGCTCGTCGACGCTGCCGCCGCGCGAGGCCTCCGCCCCGGCGCCGCTCCGTGGCTGCCCCCGCTGCCCGAGCGCGTCCAGGTCCAGGACGTCCCCGGGGCCGTCGACGACTCCGCGGGCCTCCCCCTCGCGCTGGGCGACGATCCCGACCGCCAGCGCCGGACCGTCGTGCGCTGGGACCCGGACACGGGGCACCTCGGCGTCGTGGGCCGCGCACGCTCCGGCAGGACGACGGCGCTCCTGACGACGGCGGTGGCCGCGCTGGACGAGGGCTGGCACGTGCACGTGCTGGCACCGGCGGCCTCGCTCCCCCGGTTCGCCCGCCTCGAGCGGCACCCGGGCCTCGGCACCCTCGCCGGCCCCGCGGCGCCGCGGCGAGCGGCACGGCTGCTGCGCCTGCTGGCGACGGACGCGGCGCAGCGCCGGGCACGGACGCTCGTCGTGGTCGACGGCGTCGACGAGCTGCGCGCCGCGCTCGCCGGACCGGACCCGTGGGACCCGCTCGTGCGGGCGCTGGCCTCGCCCGGCGTCGCGTTCGCGCTCGCGTCCGACGGCGCGACCCTCGGCGGGCTCGCCGCGCGGGCCGGGCCGCGACTGGTGCTGCTCGGCCCCGAGGCGCACGCCGACGTGCTCCTCGGGGCGCCGTCGGGGCTCGCCGGTCGCGGCGGGCCCGCAGGTCGCGCCGCCTGGCTCGCACGCGAGCAGGTCCTGTGCCAGGTCCTGCTGCCGGACGAACCGTCCGTCCCCGACGCCGTTCCCGGCGGCCGCGCGGCCGGGCGGGGGGCCGCTGCGCCGGTGAAGGTCCGGCCGCTGCCCACGACGGTCGTGGAGGCCGACCTGCCCACGGCACCGGGGCGCGGTCCCCGGCACCGTGCCGCCGACCCGCGCGGCGGCGGCATGCTGCTCGTCCCCGTCGGGGTCGGGGGCGACGCGGCCGGCCCGGTCGAGCTCGACGTCGGCCGTGGCGCCCTCGTCACCGGACCGCGTGCCAGCGGCCGCACCACCGTCCTGCGGCTCGTCGTCCGGCGGCTGGCGGCGGCGGGACGACTGGCCGGCGTGGTCTCGCGGGATGCCGTCCTGCGCCAGGACGCCGGCGACGTCCCGGCCGTGGCACCGTCGCCGGCAGCCCTGGCCGGGCTGCTCGCCGGGCTGCTGGACGGGCTGCCGGACGGGCTGCCGGACGGCCCTGCGGGACCACCGGGCGACGGGCGCGCGGCCCTCCCTGCCGTCACGGACCAGGGTCCCGGCGTGCTCGTGGTGGACGACCTCGACGTCCTCGCCCAGCAGCACCCGCTGGAGGCGGAGCGGATCTCCGCGCTGACCGACGGGACCGGCCTCGTGCTCGTGGCGGCGGCGAGCTCCACGGGGGCGGCGCTGGCGCACCGGGGCGTCCTCGCCGAGCTCCGCGCGCGCCGCACGGGGGTGGTGCTGCACCCGGGCGAGCGCGGGGCGGACGACCTGCTGGGCGTACCGCTCGCGGACGCCGTCGACCCCGGACCGGCGCGCGCGGGGCGCGGGGCGCTCGTGCAGGCGGGGCGGGTGCAGGTCGTGCAGGTGGCCCGGCCGGCAGACGTGGACCCGGCCGCCATGGACCCTGTCGCCGCAGACTCAGCCGCCGCGGACTCAGCCGGACGTCGCCTCGACGACCCGGCGCGTCATCACCGCGACGAGCACCGCGGCGGCGACGAGCAGCAGGCCCAGGCCCGCGAGCACCGCCCCGGCCGCCCCGGCGGTCAGGAGGCTGACACCGACGAGGCCCTGCATGATCTGCCACACGACGATCGGCGCCCGGCCGCCGCGACGTCCCGCCCACAGCGCACGGCAGGACCCGACGAGCAGCCACGCGAGGCCGAGGAAGAAGAGCACGAGGAAGACGCTCACGGCTACGCTGTTGGAGGCGCCGCGCACGACCTCGATCCCGATCATCACGGCAGCCCCGACGAGCAGGACGGCCTCGATCCCGACCCCCGCGGCGACGACCTTCAGGCCCGGCGGGCGGGGCCCCTCCGGAGCGCCGTCGGCATCGGACGAGGGGGTGACAGGAGCGCGCATGACACGTCAGAATACGTGCGACCTGCAGTTTCACGACAGTGTGATGAAGCACTCACGCTTCATGCGGGAGAAACTTTCACGTAACCCCTTGTGCGGCGCTTCACGAGGTGTGACGCTGGACGGCAGATCAACCCCCACCCATCGGACCCGGTTTGGCGCGCCCTCAGGCGCGCCCCTCTGACGGACCAGGTCCCCCTGCACCGAGGAGATGACATGGACTGGCGCCACAAGGCCGCCTGCCTCGACGAGGACCCTGAGCTCTTCTTCCCCATCGGCAACACCGGCCCCGCCCTCCTGCAGATCGAGGAGGCCAAGGCCGTGTGCCGTCGCTGCGACGTCGTCGACACGTGCCTGAAGTGGGCCATCGAGTCCGGCCAGGACGCCGGCGTCTGGGGCGGCATGAGCGAGGACGAGCGCCGCGCGCTCAAGCGCCGCACCGCGCGCGCCCGCCGCGCCGGCTGACGCACCCCCACGACGACGAAGGGACGGGACCGCGACGCGGTCCGTCCCTTCGTCTGTGACGGGACCGTGACTGGGACTGTGGCCGTGTCGGCGTCGGTCCGGCGTCCCGGGCGCGGCGCCCGTCAGTACCCGGCCCGCGCGGCCGACTGACCGTCGCGCAGCTCCAGCTCCAGCACCACCTGGGTGCCGCCGCCGTCGCGCGCCTCCCAGTCGATGGTGCCGCCCAGCTCGTTCGTCACGAGCGTCTGCACGATCTGCGACCCCAGCCCGCTGCGCGACGCGCGACCCAGCGTGGCGATGCCCTCCGGCATCCCCACGCCGTCGTCGGCGACCACCACGCGCATCGAGGCGCCGTCGCGCTGCACGTCGATCTCGACGTTGCCCGACTCCCGGCCGGGGAACCCGTGCTCGACGGCGTTCGTCACCAGCTCGGTGAGCACCAGCGCGAGGGGCGTGGCGTCCTGTGCCGGGACCATGCCGAACGACCCGGTCTGCTGGGTGCGCACCTGCGTGCGCGTCGACGCCACGTCGGCGGCCAGCCGCAGCGCGCGGCTCAGCATGTCGTCGAGCTCCACGTGCTCGTCGAGGGTCTGCGACAGCGACTCGTGCACCATCGAGATGGTCGCGACCCGGCGCATCGCCTCCTCCAGCGCGGCCCGAGCCTCGGGCACGTCCATCCGGCGGGCCTGCAGCCGCAGCAGCGCGGCCACCGTGGCGAGGTTGTTCTTCACGCGGTGGTGGATCTCGCGGATGGTCGCGTCCTTGGTCATGAGCTCGCGCTCACGACGGCGCAGCTCGGACACGTCGCGGCACAGCAGGACCGCGCCGATGCGCTGCCCGTGGTCCGTGAGCGGCAGGGCACGCAGGGACAGGGCGACACCCTTGGCCTCGATGTCGGTGCGCCACGGCGCACGCCCCATGACGACCAGCGGCAGCGACTCGTCCACCGTGTCCTGGTACTGGACGATGTCGGCGGTCACCTCGACCAGCGACTGCCCGACGAGCGGCCCGATGACCCCGAGCCGATGGAAGCACGACAGCGCGTTCGGGCTGGCGTAGAGCACCTCCCCCTCGGAGTTGAGCCGGATCAGCCCGTCGCCGACGCGCGGCGCGCCGCGGCGGGGGCCGGTGGCGGCGTTGGTCGCCGGGTACTCGCCGCGCGCGATCATCGCGAGGATGTCGTCGGCCGACTCCACGTAGTTGAGCTCGAGCCGGCTGGGCGTGCGCCCGGACCCGAGGTTGGTCTGCCGGGCGACGACGGCGATCGGCCGCCCCTCGTGCACCACCGGCACCGCCTCCTCGCGGACGGCGTAGGCGCCGAACCAGCGCGGCTCGCGGGAGCGTTGCGCGCGCACCTCCGTCATGGCGGCCGCGAGCTGCGGGCGCTGCCCGTCGGGCGCGAACGACCCCACGATGTCGTCGTAGTGCACGGTCGCCCCGGTGGACGGACGGCACTGGGCGAGGGCGACGAAACCGCCGTCGGACGTGGGGAGCCACAGCACCAGGTCGGCGAAGGCGAGGTCGGACACGAGCTGCCAGTCGCCCACGAGGAGGTGCAGCCACTCGGCGTCTCCCTCGGAGAGGTCGGCGTTCTGGGCGATGAGGTCACTCATGGCGGACACGCCCACCAGCCTACGGGCGCTCCCGCTCCGCTCCCGTCTCGGTAGGGTGACCTCGTGCACCTGACCGTGGAGCTGACCTACGCGGCGGACGCGGACGCCGTCGTCGCGATGCTCGCCGACGAGGCGTTCATCCGCTGGCGGGCCCTGCGCGGGCCGGGCGGCCGCGTCGAGCAGACGGACGTGACCGGCAGCCCGGCCGAAGGCTTCACCATCGCGGTGCGACGCACCCTGCCCACGGACCTCATCCCCGCGCAGGTGCGACCGTTCGTCGGCGACCACCTGGAGGTGCGCCAGGCGGAGGTGTGGGAGGCGCCGTCCGGGGGGCTGCGCACCGGGACCATCGCCGTCGAGATCGCCGGGGCACCCGTGCGGGTGACCGGCACGGTGCGCCTCGAGTCGACGGCGGACGGCGGCACTCGCCAGGTGTACGACGGCGAGGTCCGCGCGACGGTGCCCCTGTTCGGCGCCGCGGTGGCCGAGGCCGCCGCCCGGGCCGTCCGCTCGACCCTCGAGGCCGAGGGCGCGGCCGGCCAGGAGTGGCTCGCGGCGCAGGCCGCACGGGGTGAAGACCGGTAACGATCCGGACACGCGCTCGCCGCTCAGGCCTCCGACCTGCAAAGACGCGACTGCTTCCGTCACAGAACGGCATCGACGCCCTCGACGGGCTTGACTTTCGTCACCACCGACGGCCAGCATCATGACCTGGCTGTGGGAGCGCTACCACCATGGAGGTGGGAGCGCTACCATCCTCCATCTCGTATGCCCGACCCAGACAAGGGAGTCACCGTGCTCAACAGCACCCGACCCACCCGCCGAACCCGCCGCGTCGTCGCGGCGACCGCCGGCGTCGCGACCCTCGCCCTCGCCCTGACCGCCTGCGGCAGCTCGGACGACGGCGGTGACGACACCGCCTCCGGCGACGAGAAGATCACCCTGACCGTCGCCACGTTCAACCAGTTCGGCTACACCGACGAGCTCCTCGCCTCGTACACCGAGGACCACCCGAACGTCACCGTCAAGCAGGTCACCGCCGCGACGTCCGAGGACGCGCGCAACAACCTCACGACCAAGCTGGCCGCCGGCGGCGAGGGCCTGGCCGACATCGAGGGCATCGAGGTCGACTGGCTGCCCGAGCTCATGCAGTACCCCGACCTGTTCGAGGACCTGGGCGACCCGGCCCTCGACGGCCGGTGGGTGGACTGGAAGGTCCAGCAGGCCACGACGCCGGACGGCAAGCTCATCGGCTACGGCACCGACATCGGCCCGGAGGCCATCTGCTACCGCGCCGACCTCTTCGAGAAGGCCGGCCTGCCGACCGACCGCGAGAAGGTCGCCGAGGCCCTCGGTGGCGACGACGCGACGTGGCAGGACTACTTCGACCTCGGCAAGAAGTTCGTCGCCAAGTCGGACTCCGCCTGGTTCGACGGCGCGGTGCCGACCTACCAGGGCATGGTGAACCAGCTCGAGGGCGCCTACGAGGACCCGGCGACCGGCGAGCCCAAGGACCTCAAGACCAACCAGGAGATCAGGGACCTGTACGACCAGGTCCTGACCGCGTCCGTGGACGACGAGCTGTCCGCCGGCCTCGAGCAGTGGGGCGAGGACTGGACCGCCGGCTTCCAGAACAACGCGTGGGCCACCATGCTCTGCCCGCCGTGGATGACCGCGTCCATCGAGCAGAACGCCGGCGGCGTCGAGGGCTGGGACGTCGCGGACGTCTTCCCCGGCGGCGGTGGCAACTGGGGCGGCTCGTTCCTCACCGTGCCCGCCTCGGGCGACAACGCTGCGGCGGCCAAGGAGCTCGCAGCGTGGCTGACCTCGCCGGAGATCCAGACCAAGGCGTACGAGAACGCCAACACGTTCCCGTCGCAGCTGGACGCCCAGGCGTCCGACGCCGTGCAGGACTCGACGAACGACTTCTTCAACGACGCCCCGGTCGGCCCGATCTTCTCGGCCCGCGCCCAGGCGATCGAGGGTGCCCCGTTCAAGGGCAAGAACTACTTCGCGATCCACACGGCCGTGCAGAACGCGCTGAACCGCGTGGACCTCAACGGTGACGACCCGGAGAAGAGCTGGCAGGGCGCCCTCGACGAGTACGCCTCGCTCGGGCTCTGACCCCCTGACCAGTCCCTGACCCCCGCCGTACCGTCGGCCGGGCCCGCCGAGACAGGATCTCGGCGCGCCCGGCCGGCGGGCGGCGGACCGGCGAGCACAGGAAGCAGCAGATGGCCGTCCTCTCCCCCACCCAGCCCACGCACCGACGCGGTGCGACCGGGCCACGTCCTCCCCGACGCGTCGGTTTCTCCCAGCGCCTCGGCCGCTGGGACGTGAAGGTCTCCCCGTACCTGTACATCTCGCCGTTCTTCCTGCTGTTCGCGCTCACCGGCCTGTTCCCGCTCGGCTACACGCTGTTCGTGTCGCTGCACGAGTGGAACCTGCTCGGCGGCCAGGGCGAGTTCACGGGGCTCGAGAACTACGCCGCCGTCCTGGCGCAGCCCCTGTTCTGGAAGTCCCTGGTCAACACGTTCTCGATCTTCGTCTTCTCGAGCATCCCGCAGGTGATCCTCGCGATCACGATCGCGGCGCTGCTCGACCAGAACCTGCGCGCCGCCACCTTCTGGCGCATGGGCGTGCTGATCCCCTACGTCGTCGCACCGGTCGCGGTCTCCATGATCTTCGGCCGACTGTTCGCCGACGACTACGGCCTCATCAACGAGCTGCTCGGGTTCGTCGGCGTCGACCCGATCGGCTGGCACACCGACCGCGTCGCCAGCCATGTCGCGATCGCCAGCATGGTGAACTTCCGCTGGACCGGCTACAACGCGCTGATCTTCCTCGCCGCCATGCAGGCCGTGCCCCGCGAGCTCTACGAGGCTGCCGTCATCGACGGCGCCGGCCGCGCGCGGCAGTTCTTCTCCATCACCGTGCCGCAGATCCGCGCCACGATCATCTTCGTCGTCATCACGTCGACCATCGGTGGCCTGCAGATCTTCGACGAGGTCCGCATGTACGACCCGAAGGGCCTCGGCGGACCCGACCAGGACTGGATGACCACGGTCGTCTACCTGTACGACGTCGCGTGGGGCAACCAGAAGAACCTCGGCCGCGCGTCGGCGGTCGCGCTGCTGCTCTTCCTGCTGATCATCGTCATCGGCATGATCAACTTCCTCATCACGCAGCGGATCGCCACCTCCGGCCCGAAGGGCGCCAAGGGGAGCCGCCGGACCACCCGTCGCGTCCGGGCGGAAGCCCGGGTCGCGCAGGCGTCCGGCGCGGCCGCCGCCGCGAGCGGGCCCGCGGCCCCCAGGGCGACGCTCCCGCCCACCTTCCCCCCGACCACCTCGACCACCGACCGGGAGGACCGCCGATGAGCTCCGTCGCCGTCACCGCCCAGACCGCCGGTCCGGGCGCGGCCCGCGCGGCCGCCAAGCGCCGGAACCGCGGCTCGCGCGCCACGCGCACCGCGCAGCGCCGCCCCGGCTGGCTCACCTACACGCTGCTCGGGGTCGCGCTGCTGATCTCGATCTTCCCGCTGTACTTCACGCTGCTGCTCGGGTCGTCCGACCCGGTCACGATCGCGAAGAACGCCGTGCCGCAGTGGCTGCCCGACTCGAGCCTGTTCCAGCAGTTCGCCACCGTGATCGAGTCCACCCGGATCAACTTCTGGAAGGCCCTCACCAACTCGGTGATCGTCTCGGTGCTCACCTCGCTGTCGGTGGTGCTGTTCTCCACGCTCGCCGGCTACTCGTTCGCCAAGCTGCGCTTCCGCGGTCGTGGCCCCCTGCTGGTCTTCGTCATCGCCACGATGGCCGTGCCGACCCAGCTCGGCGTCATCCCGATGTACATCCTCATGACCGACCTGGGCTGGATCGGCAAGCTGCAGGCGGTCATCGTCCCTGCCCTCGTCACCGCGTTCGGCGTCTTCTGGATGACGCAGTACCTGTCCGAGGCGCTGCCGTACGAGCTCATCGAAGCGGCCCGCGTGGACGGCGCGTCGATGATCCGCACGTTCTGGTCCGTGGCCCTGCCGGCCGCGCGACCCGCCGCCGCGATGCTGGGACTGTTCACGTTCGTGCAGCAGTGGACCAACTTCTTCTGGCCGTCCATCGTGCTGAACAGCGAGAACCCGACGCTTCCTCTCGTGGTGCAGTCGCTGCAGGCCAACTTCTTCGTGGACTACTCGCTCGTGATGGCGGGCATCTTCCTCGTGACGCTGCCCCTGCTGGTGATCTTCGCCTTCGTCGGCAAGCAGCTCGTCGCGGGCATCATGGCCGGCGCCGTCAAGGGCTGACCCACCGCTCGTCCGGGCTGACGTCACGCCCACGCAGCCGCGCCGTCGCGCGGCTGCGTGGGCCCACCACCGATGGAAAGATCCGAATTCATGACCCTCCCCACCCCCGGCGCGCGCCGGGCGGCCCCCGGCACGACCGTGCCGTTCACGCCCAGCGCCCCCCTCACGAGCTCCCCGCACGCCACCGGGGCCGTCACGTTCCCCGACGGCTTCGTCTGGGGCACGGCCACGGCCGCCTTCCAGATCGAGGGCGCGTCCACGGAGGGCGGCCGCGAGGACTCCGTCTGGGACGCGTTCTGTCGCATCCCCGGCGCCGTCGTGAACGGCGACGACGGATCGGTGGCCGACGACCACTACCACCGCTACCGCGAGGACGTGGCGCTCATGAAGCGCCTGAACCTCGACGCGTACCGGTTCTCGACGTCGTGGGCCCGGGTGGTCCCCGACGGGAAGACCGTCAACCAGGAGGGGCTGGACTTCTACTCCCGCCTGGTCGACGAGCTGCTCGCCGCCGACGTGCTGCCCTGGCTGACGCTGTACCACTGGGACCTGCCCCAGGCGCTGGAGGAGCTGGGCGGCTGGCCGAACCGGGACACCGCGGCCCGGTTCGTCGACTACGCCGTGACGATGCACGAGGCGCTCGGCGACCGGGTGAAGGTCTGGACGACGCTCAACGAACCGTGGTGCTCCGCCTTCCTCGGCTACACCGCCGGCGCGCACGCCCCCGGGCGCAAGTCCCCGGCGGACGGCCTCGCCGCGGCCCACCACCTCATGCTCGCCCACGGCGGCGCCGTCGAGGCCCTGCGCGAGCGGGACCCGGAGGCCGTGCTCGGCCTCACGCTCAACTTCACCGTGTCCGACCCGGTCGACCCGACGGACCCGGCCGACGTCGACGTCGCGCGCCGCGACGACGGCATGTTCAACCGCTTCTTCCTCGACCCGATCCTGCGCGGCGCCTACCCGCAGGACCTGCTCGACGACGTCGCGCACCTCGGGTTCGCCGGCATCGTGCGCGAGGGCGACCTCGAGGTGATCTCCACGCCGATCGACGTGCTCGGGGTCAACTACTACAACGGAGGCGCGGTCTCGGCCCGGCCGCAGGGCGCCGCCGGCGAGACCCCGGCGGGCACGGCCGACCCCGGCGGCGAGCGCGTCGACGCCGCGGTGTGGGAGACCCGCTCCCCCAACCCGGTGCCCGACGGCATCTACCACCACAGCCGCGGCCTGCCCCTCACGGACATGGGCTGGGAGGTGCAGCCGGAGGGTCTCACCCGCCTGCTGACGCGGCTGCAGCGCGACTACACAGGGCCCCGCGGCACCTCGATGTACGTCACCGAGAACGGCGCCGCGTACCCCGACGTCGTGCAGGCCGACGGGAGCATCGACGACCCGGACCGCCTCGCCTTCGTCGACGTGCACCTGCGCGCCGTCCGCGACGCGATCGACGCCGGCGCCGACGTGCGCGGCTACTTCGCCTGGTCGCTGCTGGACAACTTCGAGTGGGCCCTCGGCTACTCCAAGCGCTTCGGCCTGGTGCACGTGGACTACGAGACGCAGGAGCGGACCGTCAAGTCCTCCGGCCGCTGGTACGCCGACGTCGCCCGCACGGGCGTCGTGCCGGCCCGCGGCGGCGCGGACGCAGAGTAGTCTCCCGACGTGGTCATCGAGCATGCCAGCCCGACGCTGGACGACGTCGCCCGGGCCGCGGGGGTCTCGCGGTCCACGGCCTCGCGCGCCATCAACGGCGGTGACCGGGTGTCGCCCGAGGCGCAGACCGCCGTCGACGACGCCGTCGCCCGGCTCGGGTACGCCCCGAACCGGGCGGCCCGCTCGCTGGTCACCCGGCGCACCGACTCGATCGCCCTCGTGGTGCCCGAGCCCGACGCCCGCATCCTCACCGACCCGTTCCTCGCGGGCGTGCTGCGCGGCGTCAGCGAGGGCCTGACCGGTACCGAGCTGCAGCTCGTGCTGCTGCTCGCCCGCGCGGGCGAGCCCCCGGGCCACATCGCGCGGTACCTGCGGTCGGGGCACGTGGACGGCGTCATCGTCGCCTCGCACCACAAGGAGGACCAGCTCGAGTCCGAGCTCATGCGGTCGCATCTCCCGTCGGTCTTCGTGGGGCGACCGTTCGACACCGAGTCCCTGCACTTCGTCGACGTCGACAACGCCTCGGGCGGGCGCACCGCCACCCAGCGCCTCGTGGACCGCGGCTGCACGCGCGTCGCCACGATCACCGGCCCGCTCGACATGACCGCGGCCGTCGACCGTCACGAGGCCTGGCTGCACACGCTCGAGGACGCCGGCCTGCCGGCCGTCGCCGTCGAGAACGGCGACTTCACGGTGGCGGGCGGCGCGGCCGCGATGGAGCGGATCCTGGCGCGGCACCCCGACGTCGACGGCGTGTTCGCCGCGTCGGACCTCATGGCCACGGGCGCGCTCCAGGTGCTGCGCGAGACCGGCAGGAGCGTGCCCGACGACGTCGCCATCGTGGGCTTCGACGCCCTCGGTGCGGAGCGGACGACGCCGCGCCTGACGACCGTGCTGCAGCCCGTGGTCGAGATGGTCACGGCCGCGACGGCGACCCTGCTCGACGTCCTCGGCGGGGCCGACGTGCCCGCCGAGCCCCAGATCTTCGTGCCGCGGCTCGTCGAGGGCGAGTCGGCGTAGCCCTCGCTACGGTCGCTCCATGAGCGAGGCACCCACGGTCCAGACCTTCACCACGACCCTGCTCGCGACGGGCGGCAACAACGTCGGCCTGCCCGTGCCCGACGACGTCGTCGCGGCGTTCGACCGCGGCCGGCGCGTCCCCGTGGTCGTGACCGTCGACGGCGGCTTCACATACCGCAGCACCGTCTCGTCGATGGGCGGCCGGTCCCTCGTCTCGTTCAACGCCGCGACCCGCGCGGCCACCGGCCGCGGCGCCGGCGACGAGGTCGAGGTGCGGCTCGAGGTCGACGACGCGCCCCGCACCGTCGAGGTGCCGCCCGCGCTGGCGGCCGCGCTCGCCGCCGACCCGGCGGCCACCGCCGCCTGGGCGACGCTCTCGCCGAGCAGGCAGAAGGCGCACGCCCTGAGCGTGGACGGCGCCAGGACCGACGAGACGCGCGACCGCCGGGTCGCGAAGGTGCTGGAGTCGCTCGCCGGCTGACCGCGCGTCCCGCCGCGCACGCACGACGGCGGCCCGCCAGATCGCTCTGACGGGCCGCCGTGGTGTACCGGGCGCGATCGGTCAGCCGCGCCGCGGGGTGTCGTCGTCCACGCCGATGGCCGTCTGCATGGCCTCGCGGTAGTCGGCCGCGAGCTGCGACGGGTTCTTGCCCAGCTGCGAGTTGCGGTAGCCGTACAGGAAGTAGATCGCGAAGCCGAGCGCGAGCCACACGAGGAACCGCAGCCACGTCTCGACGTCCAGCTGCAGCATGAGCCACAGGCACAGCACGCCCGAGACGATCGGCAGCACCGGCGACCACGGCACGCGGAAGTGGTCGGCGTGGGCCTCGCCGCCGCCGGCCTTGAGCTGGCGCCGGCGCAGGATCGGGATGCCGAAGCTCACCAGGACGAACGCCGACAGGGTGCCGATGTTCACCATGTTGCCGAGCACGTCGACCGAGAAGAAGCAGGTGACGATCACCAGGAGCGCCGCGGTGCCGACCTGGATCATCACCGGGGTGCCGCGCTTCTCCGACGTCTTCGACATGCCGCGGGGCAGCAGGCCGTCACGGCTCATCGCGAACACGATCCGGGTGAGGCCGAGCATGAGCACCATCACCACGGTGGTGAGGCCCACGAGGATGCCGACCGTGATGACCTGCGTGGCCCACGCCGGTGCGTTCGGCTGCAGCTGGAACGCGGTGATGATCGTCGCGGACGCCCCGCCGTCGGGCGTGGCGTCGCGCAGCTGCTGCGGGGTGGCCATGCCGGAGAGCGCGATCGAGACGGCGATGTAGAGGCCCGTGCAGATCGCGAGGCCGCCGAGGATGCCGCGCGGGACGTTGCGGCGAGGGTTCTTGGTCTCCTCCGCCGCGGTGGCGACGACGTCGAACCCGATGAACGCGAAGAACACGGTGCCGGCACCGGCGAGGATGCCCATCACGCCGCCCACGGACAGCTCGGCGCCGGCCATCCAGGAGAAGAGGGTCTGCGTCATCGTGGTGCTGTGCGTCGTGGACTCGCCGAACGACTCGGGGCTGGGCACGAACGGGCTGAGGTTCGACGCGCTGAAGAACGCGAAGCCCACCACGATGATGAGCAGCACGATGGCGACCTTGATGGCCGTGAGCACGCCGGTGACGCGCGTCGAGAGCTTCGTGCCGACGGCGAGCAGCGTGGCGAGCACGACGATGAGGATGGCGGTGCCCCAGTCGAAGGACACGCCGCCGAGGTGGATCGTGTTGTGGATCCCGGACGCGACGCCGTCCGCGTCGACCCCGCCGAGGCCGAACACGTTGAGGAAGTTGTCGAAGTACAGGCCCCAGGCCTTGGCGACGACGGAGGCGGCGAAGAACATCTCCAGGATGAGGTCCCAGCCGATGATCCAGGCGAGCAGCTCGCCCATCGAGGCGTACGAGAACGTATACGCCGACCCCGCCACGGGCATGTAGGACGCGAACTCCGCGTAGCACAGCGCGGCCAGGGCGCACACGACGCCGGCGATGACGAACGAGATCACGACCGACGGGCCGGTCTGCGTGGCCGACACCTGCGCGGCCTTCGAGAAGATCCCGGCGCCGATCACGACGGAGATGCCGAGGACCATGAGGTCCCAGGCACCGAGGGTGCGCTTGAGCTGGCGCTGGGGCTCGTCGGACGCCGCGATCGTCGCTTCGATCGAGCGCCTCCGCATGAGCTGCATCGTTGAGGCTCCTTACTGGAGTGGTCTGTACCACCGGGTCTCGGCGGCCGGGAGACCTTACACCCCTCGGCCGCCTCGGTGAACGGGGTGTTCAGCGCAGCTCGACGCTACGCCCGGTCGCCCGCCGCCGTCACTCGTACGGGGCGGCGGGACGCGCCGGGGCCTCGAGGCCCGCGGAGCGCTCGGTGATCCAGGCGTCCACGCGCTCCCACTGCTCGAACAGCCACAGCTCCCGCCCTTCGACGTCGGCGGGGAGGTCGTCGACGCGCGTCAGGGTGCCGCCCAGCACGATGGTCTTGTCCATCGGCAGCTCGCGCCAGATGTCCCTGACCGTGACGAGGCGGTCGAGGCCGGTGTGCGCGACGACCAGCACGGCGGCGTCCGGGGCGACGGCGTCGAGCGCGGACAGGAACCCGCCCGCGTGCGGCACCATGACGTGCGGCATGCGCTCGGCCCGGTCGGCGAGGGCGTCCTTGCCGCGGGCCCGGAGCGCCTCGATCCGCTGCGCGCGGCGCCGGGGCGTCACGTTCCCGCCCTCGGGGAACAGGACGAGCGCGTCGTCGGGGCCCAGGTCGGCCGAGATGCGCGTGATGGTCTCCGCGGCGCCGGGCTGCCCCGGTCTGCGGCGCGCCAGCGGCGTGACGAAGGCCGCGGGCAGCCGGCCCAGGAGGACGTCGATCGCCGGGTCCCACTGCAGCGTGTCCTTGAGGACGATGGCGGGCGCGCGGCGGGCGCGACCGAGGAGGACGTCGACGAGGATGAACGAGTCCCCCGGCCCGGCGTGCCGGCTGAGCACGAGGACGGGGACGTCGGGCAGCCTCGCTCCCTCCTCGACCTCGACGACGATGGTCAGCCGCAGCGTCCACCGCACCTGCCAGAAGAGGACGGCCAGCGCGGCCCGCGCCACGGCGACGTGCGCCCGCTGCACCCAGGGCCGGTGCATCGCCAGCCCGAAGCCGGACGCCACCCACAGCGCGAACAGCACCACCAGCGCGGCGGCGTCCCACAGCACGTAGAACGACAGCATCCACAGCAGCCGCAGCACCCGCAGGCGCCCGGGCAGCAACCAGGTCAGCGCGGCGCCGACCACCAGGGCCAGCATGATCGACGTCGGCACCAGCAGCACGGCCAGCAGCACCACGAGCGGCGCCAGCACGACCCGGCGGACCCACCGGGGCGGGGGCGCGATCACGGCTGCACCGGCGTGTCCGGCGAGGTCGTGTCCGGCCCTCCCGGCGGCGGCGCGGCCGCGAGGTAGTCGCGCGCGGCGGCGAACGACTGGGCGATGCGCGCCGCGGTGGAGTCCATGCGCCGGAACGCGCCGAGCTTCTCGTCCCCCGGCAGCGCGCCGCCGGTGGGCAGCACGTGCACGGTCGCGACCCGGCGGGCCTCCTCCAGCTCCCGGAAGTACCGGTGCCGCCGGGCGATCTCGAAGCTCACGCGCGCGACGTCGGAGGGTTTGGACGGCACCGTGAGCGGCTCCTCGACCCGCCCCACCTGCAGCACGTAGACGGTGGTCGCGCCGCGGCGCACGGCCTCGCCGAGCGGGATGGAGTTCACCATGCCGCCGTCGACGTAGTGCTCGCCGCCGATCTCGGTGGGCGGCAGCGCGCCCGGCACCGACGCCGACGCGAGGACCGCCTCGACCAGCGGCCCGGAGTCGAACCAGTGCTCCGACGCCCGCTCGATGCTCGCGGCGGCGACGACGAGCGGCACGGCGAGGTCCTCGAAGGTCGTCTTCTCGCCCAGGGTGCCGGCGATGAGCCGGCGCAGCGCGGCCGGGTCGTACAGGTGCGTGCGGGACTTGGCGAGGCGGCCGAGCTGCCGGTACCAGGCCTCGCCGTAGACCTCGTTCGCCGTGGGGGACGCCCATGCGGCACCGAGGCGGTCGACGACGGCGACGCTCGGGTCGGCCGCCACGGCGGCGCCGTTGATCGCGCCGATCGACGTGCCGACCACGAGGTCGGGGGCGACGCCCGCCTCGAACAGCGCCTGCAGCATGCCCACCTGGACGGCGCCGCGCACCCCGCCGCCGCCGAGCACGAACGCCACCGTCATGGCCGCGATCGTGCCACGGCGTCGTGCCGACGGCATCGCGACGAGGCCGACGGGTCAGCGCACTACTGGACCAGGACCTGCGCCTCGCCGATCGCGAGGGTCGACTCGCGCGTCTGGGCGGGCACGTCGATCGTGCCGTCCAGGCCGCCGCCCTCCCACTCCGCCGTCCAGTACGCCGTTCCCGTCACCGTGATGTTGCCGGAGCGCCGGTTCTCGGCCCCGTCGAACCCGCACGTCGGGGACGGGCGGGCGTCGCCGCCGCTGGCGGCCTCGGACCACTCCGTGTAGGGCGCGCGGGAGCCCGCGCAGGTGGTCGTGGCGTAGACCTCCCCGGTGTCGTCGTCGGTCAGCGTCCACACGATCCGGTCGAGCGTCCCGTCAACCGTGACGGTGAGGCCGCCGTCCGTCTCGGACTCTCGGATGGGGCCGGTCGTGTTCGCCGCCGGGTTCGACACCCACAGCCAGATCGGCATCCCCACGATCCCGATCGCGTTCCCGTCCACCTCCGTCGTCGGCGGCGTCGAGCCGATCTCGCCCATCGTCAGCTGCATCCGCGCGTACGCGCGCTCCGCCAGCTCCTCCGGGGTGGGACCCATGTCCGTGGGCGGCAGATCCGGTGAGTACTGCTGGCCGCCCGCGCAGAGGTACATGAATTCCGTGGCGTCGTCCATGCCCTCGATGCACTCATCCCGGGGGGGCGTGCACTGGACGATGTAGCCCTCGTCCTTGCCGTTCCAGATACCCGCGTCCTTGGGCGGCTGCGGGTTCGCCAGCTTGATGTAGCACGAGCCGTTGTAGACGCCAAGGCTGGTCACGCAGGGGATCACCTTGCCGCTGTAGCGGCACACCCACTCGCCGCCGCTGCCGTTGCTGACGCCGCTGCTGTCCGAACCGTCGTCGCCGTCGTCGCCGTCCTCGCCCGGGCAGGTCACCTCGCCTCCGACGTTGCCGTCATTGTCGGCGCCGCCACCACCGGTGCAGGGGTCGGCGACAGCGGAGACGGGGGCCGCTACCGACGGCGCGACGGCCACGCCGGTGAACAGCATCAGCACGGCCAGGACCCGCGTCACCTGCCTCAGCACGACTCCTCCGTGTCCGCCTCGCGGCTGTCGATGCCCCATCGGTCCTCCCCGCGCGCGCTCATCGTGTACACGACCGTGAACCGCTCCGGCACGCCCTCGGCCCGGGGGACCTTCGCGCCGTCCTTGTCGAGGGTCGTGACGCCGGAGGTGTCGTTGCACACCTCGAGGGTCACCCGCTCGTCCCCCGGCTCATCGCCGCCGGGGTCGAAGTCGCTCGCCTGCACGTCCGTGAAGGTGGCGGCGCCCTCGGTCGTCCAGCCGTCGGCGACGCGCTGCTCGTAGGTCGCCTGCTGCGCCTGCCACTGCTCGTCGTCGGTCCAGAAGCCCTGCATGACCTGCCAGTTCACGAAGCCGTCGTTGCCGACCTTCGCGCCCAGCTCGTAGAAGTCCTGCAGCGTCTGCTCGGCGGCCTCCACGCTCTCGCGCTCCTGCGCGTCCGGGGTGGGCGACGGCGACGGGCTCGGGCTGGCCGGCAGGGGCGCGGCGGGCTGGTCGGCCCCGGGCGAGCAGGCCCCCAGGACGCCGACGGCCGCGACGAGAACGCCGGCCACCAGGGCGGCGCGCGTCGGGGTCTGGTGCATGAGGGTCCTCTGCTCCGGTGCCGCTCGAAGCACGCGGGCACGTGGTGGGTCGGATCGGGCGCAAGGATACAGGCCAGGCCCCGCCGCGGGACAGCGAGTCCGTCCCGCGGCGGGGCCTGCTCCGGCCCTGGCGTCAGGCGTGCACGTGCCCGTACCGGTGGCGCGTGCGGCTGACGGCCTGCTCGCGCACGACGGCGAGCAGCTCGCGCCGGCCGCTGGCGACCACGGGCGCGTCGAGCACGGTCACGGTGCCGAGGCGCGTCGCGGCGGCCTCGCGCAGGCCCGGCGCGCGGCCGACCACGCGGACGCGCCCGGTGACGCGGCCCGCCGCGACGGCGGCGGCGAAGTCCGCGTGGGACGTCGGCGCCTCGTGCGGCACGCCCCAGCCGGAGTCCGTGTCGGGGACGACGACGGCCGGCACGCCGGCGCGCTTCGCCGCGGCGAGCACGCGCCGCACCTCGATCGGCAGGGCGCCGTCGCCGACGCGCACGGTGAGGCGGTCGATCGGCCGGTAGCGGAAGGTGTTCTCCTCCACCGTCAGGCCCGACTTGTCGTGCCCGACGCCGATCTCCGTGGCCCAGGCGGCGTCGTCCGACGCCTGCGCCGCGGCGAGCCAGCCCTCGGGGTCGTTCGTGCGCGACGGGAGGTCGGCGTCCGCCCACGCGCCGAGCTCGGCGACGTAGTTGGGGCCGCCGGCCTTGGCGCCCGGGCCCACGGCCGAGGCCTTCCAGCCGCCGAACGACTGCCGCTGCACGATGGCGCCGGTGATGTGCCGGTTGACGTACACGTTGCCGGCCTCGACGCGGTCGAGCCAGGTGGCGATCTCGTCGTCGTCGAGGGAGTGGATGCCCGCCGTGAGGCCGAAGTCGACCTGGTTCTGGAGGCGGATCGCCTCGTCCAGGTCCTTGGCGGTCATGATGCCGAGCACGGGGCCGAACACCTCGGTGAGGTGGAAGAACGACCCCGGCGCGACGCCGTCGCGCAGGCCCGGCGACCAGAGCCGGTCCGCCTCGATGCCGGCCGCGGCGGCCGCGTCGTCCAGGCGACGCGGGCGCACGAGCCACGACTCCCCCGGCTCGAGGGTCGTGAGCGCGCGCAGCAGCTTGCCCTGCGCGGGCTCGGTCAGCGGCCCCATGACGGTGGACAGCTCGGTGGGCGAGCCCACCGCGAGCGACTGCACGGCGTCGACGAGCTGGCGGCGGAACCTCTTGCCGGTCTCGGTGGACGGGTCGCCCACGGAGCCGACCAGGATGACCAGCGACGCGGCCGAGCACTTCTGCCCGGCGTGGCCGAAGGCGCTCTTGACCAGGTCGGACACGGCGAGGTCGAGGTCCGCCGACGGCGTCACGACCAGCGCGTTCTTGCCCGACGTCTCCGCGAGCACCGGCCGCTCCGGCCGCCAGGAGGCGAACAGCTCGGCCGTCTCGATGGAGCCGGTGAGGATCACGCGGGCGACGTCGGGGTGCGTCACGAGGTGCTGGCCGAGGTCGCCGTCGGGCACCCGCAGGAACTGCACGACGTCCCGCGCGACCCGGGGGTCGAGCCCGATCTCCGGCGCCACCTCGTCGAGCGCGGCGTGCACGGCCTCGATCGCGAGCTCGTAGCAGCGCGGCGTGGTCGGCGCCGGCTTGGCGAGCACGGTCGACCCGGCCGCGAGCGCCGCGAGGGCGCCGCCCGTGGGGATGGCGACCGGGAAGTTCCACGGCGGGGTGACCAGCGTGACGCCGTCGGGCGTGAACGTGGCGCCGTCCACCTGCTCCAGGGCCTCGGCCATCGCGGCGTAGTAGTTGGCGAAGTCGATCGCCTCGCTGACCTCGGGGTCGGCCTCGGCGACGGTCTTGCCGGGCTCGTGCACCATGGCGGCGACGAGGTCCGTGCGGCGGGCCTCGAGCTCGCGCGCGGCGGCGCGCAGCACGCGCGCGCGGTCGGCGGGCGCGACGGCGCCCCAGGCGCCCTGGGCGGCGACGGCGCGGGCGACGGCGTCGTCGATCGCCTCGGTCGAGGCGACCTCGGGAGCCTGTACCGGGACGAACCCGGAGTCCGGCCCGACGACGCTGCGGGCCCACGCGCGGTGCGCGGCCACGGCGGGGTCGGTGTCGACGGCGTTGCGGAACGGCTCCGCCGTCGGGCAACCGGCGGCGGTGGGCGCGGTGGCCCCGCCGGCGAACCGGTCGCGGCGGCGCGGCGCGACGTCGACCGGCCGGTAGTGCACGCCGTCCCGCACCGACGCCCGGAACGCCAGCTCCTGGCGCTCCATCGGGGTGGCCTCGACGCCACCCGTCCCGGCCGCGGGCGCGAACGCGGCGTGCAGGAAGTTCTGCTCGGCGGCGTTCTCCTCGAGGCGGCGCACCAGGTAGGAGATCGCGACGTCGAAGTCCTCGTCGCGCACCACCGGCGTGTACAGCACGACGTGGCCGCCTTCCTTGGCCACCTCGTCGCGCACGAGGCGCGCCTCGATGGGGGCCATGCCCTGCAGCATCTCGATGTCGAGGCCCTCGGTGACGCCGCGGCCGCGGGCGAGCAGCACGGCGAGCGCGACGTGGAAGAGGTTGTGCGACGCGACGCCGAGGCGCACGGCCGCGGTGCGGTCGGCGCGCAGGTGGTGGTCGAGGATGCGCACGTAGTTGGCGTCCACGTCCGGCTTGGTGGGGTACGGCGCCTGCGCCCAGTCGTGCAGCTCGGCCTCGACGTGCTCCATCGCCAGGTTGGCGCCCTTGACGAGGCGCACCTTGATGCGCGCGCCGCCGTCGGCCACGCGCTTCTGCGCGAACTCGGTGAGCTCGTCGAGCGCGCCCATCGCGTCGGGCAGGTAGGCCTGCAGCACGATGCCGGCCTCGAGGTCCTTGAACTCCTCGCGGTCGAGCACCTGCGTGAAGACCGCGGTGGTCAGCGCGAGGTCCTTGTACTCCTCCATGTCGAGGTTGAGGAAGACGCCGTGGTCGCGCGCGGCCCGGTACAGGGGCAGCAGGTGCTCGACGACGCGCTCGCGCGAGCCGTCCAGGTCCCAGGTGACGAGCTGCGCCGCGACGGAGGACACCTTGACGGAGACGTAGTCGACGTCGGGCCGGCGCACCAGGTCGATGGTGCGCTGCAGGCGGGCGGCGGCCTCGTCGTCGCCGAGCACCGCCTCGCCGAGCAGGTTGACGTTGAGCGTGTAGCCCTCGGCGCGGGTGCGGGCGAGGTGCGCGGTGAGGCCCTTGCCGGCGTCCGCGACGAGGTGGCCGACGAGCTGGCGCAGGCGCACGCGCGCGGCGGGGACGACGACGGACGGCAGCACGGGGGCGACGACGGCGCCGACCTTGAACAGGGTGCGGTCGACGGGGCCGAGGAAGGTGGCCGAGCCGGCGTCCCGCCCGAGGCGGGCGAGCGCGGTGGCGGCGACGCCGACGTCCTGCGGGCGCGCGACGTCGTCGACGAACCCGACGGCGAGCTCGAGCCCGGCCGGGTCGGAGACGAGCGAGCCGAGCCGCTCGGCGGTGGCGCGCGTCTTCCGGTCGGCGCGGGTGGTCGACCCGGTAGCGCCGGAGGAGCCGGAGGCGACGGCGATCCAGTGGTGGGCGAGGGCGACCGCGTCCTCGACCAGGGCTTCGGCGCCCGCGTCGGTGGGGGCGCTCTGCACGGCGGAAGGGGTGGCGCCGCCGCGCGCCGGAACGGAGGTACTCATGCCCCCAGGGTGCGCCCTGGGGCCGGGGCCCGTCTTGTACGATCGGGCGCGCGATGGGAGCAGATTCCGACAACACCACCGGCACCGCGGGCGACGCCCAGGGAGAGCCCGTCGGCGACCCCTCGCCGGTCGGCGCCGAGGCCGCGGCGGACGTCCCCGGCACGGCGGCTCTCATGGCCGCCCTGTCGCCCGTGATGGTGGACCTCATGGACGAGCTGTCGGACGTGATGTTCTGCGCCAAGGACGCCGACGGCCGCTACCTCGCCGTGAACCAGGTGTTCGTGCGCCGCACCAACGAGCGCTCCCGCCGCCAGGTGCTGGGCCGCCGCGCCGTCGACCTGTTCGTGCCCGAGCTGGCCGAGCGCTACGAGGCGCAGGATGCCGAGGTGGTGCGCACGGGCCGCCCGCTGCGCAACGAGCTGGAGCTCATCCGCCGGGTGGGCGGGACGCCCGGCTGGTTCCTCACCGCGAAGCTCCCCGTGCGCGACGCCGCGGGCCGCGTGGTCGGCCTCGTCTCCGTGTCGCAGGACCTGCGCTCGGGCGACGCCGACGACGCGACGATGGACGCGATGGCCCGCCTGGTGGCCGCCGTCGAGCGGCACCTCGACGCCTCCCCCGGCGACCCGCTGTCCGTGGCCGACCTGGCGCGACTGTCGGGCAGCACGCCCGCCGTCCTGGACCGCCGGGTGCGCAAGGTCTTCGGGCTCTCGCCGCGCCAGCTCGTGCTGCGCACGCGGGTGGACCGCGCCGCGCACCTGCTGACGTCCACGACCACGCCGCTCGCGGAGGTCGCCGCCGCGGCGGGCTTCTACGACCAGCCGTCGTTCACCCGCACGTTCGCCCGGCTCACGGGCGAGACGCCGTCGTCGTTCCGGCGCCGCGCCCGCGCCGCGGGCTGAGGGTCACCCGCCGAGCACGGGCGCGAGCGCCTCGACCAGCTGCTGCACGCCGAGCACCACGAACATCAGCGTCACCAGCCCGAGGATCACGTTCGTCAGCGGCCGGTTGCGCCACCGCTCCGGCACCCGCGACGAGTTCATGAGGATGAGCAGCGTGACCGCCAGGAACGGCATGAACAGCGAGCCGAGCGCGCCGTAGGCGACGACGAGCGCGATGGGCTTGTCGAGCAGGAGCAGCAGCATCGGCGGGAACGTGAGCCACAGGATGTACGCCCTGTAGTAGCTGCCGCCGGCCTTGCGCCGCGGGTCGTCCTCCGCCAGCCCGCGGACCGTGGCGACGAAGTCCGCGAACATCAGCGAGACGCCGTTCCACACGCCCAGCACGGACGAGAACGACGACGCCCAGAAGCCGACGAGGAACAGCGGCGCCATGAACGCCCCGTACCGCTCGGCGAGCACGTCGGACAGGTCGACCAGGCCGCCCTCGCCGTCGGCGACCGTGATGCCGGAGGAGTACAGCAGCTCGGCGCCCACGATGAGCATGGAGATGACGAAGACGCCGGAGATCACGTACGCCATCGCGTTGTCGATGCGCATGACCTTCATCCAGCGCGGCGCGTACCAGCCCTTCTCCTTCAGCCAGTACCCGTAGGCCGCCAGCGTGATGGTGCCGCCGACGCCGCCGGCGAGGCTGAGCGTGTAGAGGATCGATCCCTCCGGGATGCGCGGCACCAGGCCGCCGAGGATCTGGCCGAGGTTCGGCACCGTGAGCACCGCGGAGCCGACGATCGTCACGAACATGACGCCCACGAGCACGGCGATCACGACCTCGAACATCTTGTACTTCCCGAGCCAGACGATGGCCGCGCCGATCAGGCCCATGCCGATCGCGAACCAGATCAGGTCGACCTGCGGGAACAGCGCGACGAGCGGCAGCGCCGAGCTCGACATCGCCGCGGCGCCGTAGCTGAAGCCCCACACCACGATGTAGACGCCGAAGTAGACGCTCGCCCACGCGCCCAGCGACTTCCAGCCGTCGAAGATCGTGCGGTTCGTGGCGAGCGACCAGCGGCCCGCGCCCTCCACCAGGACGATCTTGATGATCACGCCGAGGACGGCCGCCCAGAGCAGGGTGTAGCCGAACTTGCTGCCCGCGACGAGCGTGGCGACCAGGTCCCCCGCGCCGATGCCCGTGGCCGCGACGACCAGGCCGGGGCCGACCAGCTTCCAGCGGGGGCGTTCCACGTCGGAGCCGTGGTCGAGGTCTCGGTCGAGGGCGGGGGGTGTGACGTCCTTGTCAGCCATGTCGCCGGAGGCTACCGCACGGAGGTTCCAATCCTGTGACATACCGGGCGCGTCGGCGGGCCCCGCTGCACGATTCCCACAAAGGAGCCGCCCCAGCACGCCCGCTGCCCCGCCGCGTGTGTACGACCTGCACAAACAGACGCCCCCGAGCGTTGGTCCACCTCGGTCATGACCGCGGCCGCCGTCCGCCCCTAGCGTCGTCGTCATGACCGCAGCCGCCCTCCCCCTCTCCCCCGCCCGCCCGCGCCGCGTCCTCGCCGACCTGCTGCCCGGGGCGCTCGCCCGCGACGCCGTCCTCGTCGTCGCGGTGGCCGCCCTCACCGCGCTGGCCGCGCAGGTCGTCGTCCCGGTGCCCGGCCTGCCGGTGCCGCTCACCGGCCAGACGTTCGCCGTCCTGCTGGGCGCCGCCGCCCTCGGCCCCTGGCGCGGGGCCGCCGCCCAGGCGGTCTACCTCGCCGCCGGCGTCGCGGGCCTGCCCGTGTTCGCCGGCGCGACGGCGGGCTGGGAGTCCGTCGCCGGCGCGTCCGGCGGCTACCTCGTCGGCTTCCTCCTGGCGGGCGTGGTCGTCGGGGCGCTCGCCCGCCGCGGCGCAGACCGCCGCGTGCTGTCCACCGTCGGCGCCTACGCGCTCGGCACCCTCGCCGTCTACGCCGTGGGCGTCCCGTGGCTCGCGGTGAGCACCGGGATGCCCGTGGGCGCCGCGCTGCTCTCCGGCGCCGTCGTCTTCCTGCCCGGCGACGCGCTCAAGGCCGCGCTCGCGGCCGCCCTGCTGCCGACCGCCTGGCGGTTCGTGCGCTGAGGCGCACCCCGGTGCCGCCGGTCGAGCTTGTCGAATCGCCGTCCCCCGGTCTCGACAAGCTCAACCGGCGGCATCGTCGGGTCAACGCCCGGACACGGCTCCGTAAGGCGGCGGGTTTCGCCCGCTGAAGGGTGCGCGGGAGCGGCTACGGTGGGCGCCGAGGCCCACCATCCCGGGCCGCGCCAACCCTGCCGGGGCCCCTACCCGGGGACCTCGGCACCGTGTCCTGGAGGACCCGTGACGACGACGACGTCGATGACCTCGACACCCCTGCCCGACACCCCGGCCGCGCCGCGGGCGAGCTCCCCGCTCGACACGGCGCACAGCCAGCTCGCCAGCGCCGTGGCCGTGCTCGGCTACGACGAGGGCCAGCGCCAGATGCTGGCCACCCCCCGCCGCGAGATCCACGTGGCCGTGCCGCTGCGGCGCGACGACGGCGAGACCGTCCTCTTCCACGGCTTCCGCGTGCAGCACAACATCACCCGCGGCCCTGGCAAGGGCGGCCTGCGCTACGCGCCCGGCGTCGACATCGACGAGGTCCGCGCCCTCGCGATGTGGATGACCTGGAAGTGCGCCATCGTCGACCTGCCGTACGGCGGCGCCAAGGGCGGCGTCGCCATCGACCCGCGCGACTACTCGACGGCCGAGCTGGAGCGCGTCACCCGCCGGTACACGTCCGAGATCATGCCGATGATCGGCCCGGACACCGACATCATGGCGCCCGACATGGGCACCGACGAGCACACGATGGCGTGGGTCATGGACACCTACTCCGTGAACCGCGGGTACACGATCCCCGCCGTCGTCACCGGCAAGCCCCTGGCGCTGGGCGGCTCCCGCGGCCGCGGCACCGCCACCAGCGCCGGCATCGTGCACGTCACCGCCGCGGCGCTCGGCGAGGCCGGCGTGCCGCTGACCGACGTCACCGTCGCCGTGCAGGGCTTCGGCAAGGTGGGCTCGCACGCCGCCGCGATCTTCGCCGCGCGCGGCGCGACCGTCGTCGCGGTGAGCGACCAGTACGGCGGGCTCCGCAACGACGCGGGCCTCGACATGCCCCGGCTCCTCGCGCACGTCGCGGCCACCGGCTCCGTCGTCGGCTTCGACGGCGCCGACCCGCTGTCCAACGCCGACCTGCTCGGCCTCGACGTCGACGTGCTCGTGCCCGCCGCCGTCGAGGGGGTGCTCGACGGCGTCACCGCCGGCACCGTGCGGGCGCGCTGGGTGGTCGAGGGCGCCAACGGACCGACCACCACGGACGGCGACAGCGTGCTCGCCGCGAACGGCGTCACGGTCGTGCCGGACGTGCTCGCCAACGCGGGCGGCGTCGTCGTCTCCTACTTCGAGTGGGTGCAGGCCAACCAGACCTACTGGTGGTCGGAGGAAGAGATCGCCGACCGCCTCGAGCACCGTATGACCTCCGCGTACGGCGACGTCTCCGCGCTCGCCAAGCGCGAGGGGCTGTCCCTGCGCGACGCCGCGCTGGTCATCGGCGTGCAGCGCACCGCCGAGGCGCACCGCATCCGGGGGCTGTACCCCTGAGCACCGACCGGACGGACCCCGCACCGCCCGCGGCCGACGACCTGGGACCCGACCTGGAGCCCCTCGTCGCGCGGCTGCGGGCGGCGGGCTGCGTGTTCGCGGAGGACGAGGCCGCGCTGCTGCTCGAGGCGGCCGTCGACGCCGTCCGCCTCGAGGGCCTGGTCGCGCGGCGCGCGGGCGGCGAGCCGCTGGAGCACGTGCTCGGGTGGGTGGAGTTCGCCGGCCGACGCTGGTCGGTGGGCCCCGGCGTGTTCGTGCCCCGGCGCCGCACGGAGCTGATGGTCGCCGCGGCGCTCGCGCTCCCCGCCCCGGCCACGGTGCTCGACCTGTGCTGCGGCTGCGGCGCGGTGGGCGGCGCCGTGCTGCTGGGGCTGCGCGCCGCCGGGACCGATCCCGTGCTGCACGCGAGCGACGTCGAGCCCGCCGCGGTCGTGCACGCCCGGCGCAACCTGGCCCCGCTCGGCGCCGCCGTGCACGAGGGGGACCTGCTGTCCGTCGTCCCCTCCGTGCTGCGCGGCCGCGTCGACCTGCTGCTGTGCAACGCGCCCTACGTCCCCACCGACGCCATCCCGACGATGCCGCCCGAGGCGCGAGACCACGAGCCCGCGGTCGCGCTCGACGGCGGCACCGACGGCCTGGACGTGCTGCGCCGCGTCGTCGCGGCGGCACCGGGCTGGCTCGCCCCGGGCGGGTCGCTGCTCTTCGAGGTCGGCACGGACCAGGTGCCCGGCGCGACGACGCTCGTCGAGGCGCACGGGCTGAGCGTCATCGTCGTCACCGACGAGGATCCGGACGACGACGCCGCCACCGGCGGCACCGTCGTCGTCGCGACCCTGGACGCGAGCGGGGTCAGGCGCGGGGCTGCTTCTCCGCCCAGTCGGCGAGGGTGACGCGCGGGCCGGTGAAGAACGGCACCTCCTCGCGCACGTGGCGCCTGGCCTCGGTCGCGCGCAGGTCGCGCATGAGGTCGACGATCCGGTGCAGCTCGTCCGCCTCGAACGCCAGCAGCCACTCGTAGTCGCTCAGCGCGAACGTGCTCATCGTGTTGGCACGCACGTCCTTGTACCCGGCCGCGGCCATGCCGTGGTCGCGGAGCATCGTGCGGCGCTCGTCGTCGGGCAGCAGGTACCAGTCGTAGGAGCGCACGAACGGGTAGACGGAGAGGTAGTCGCGGGGGCGCTCGCCGGCGAGGAACGCAGGCACGTGGCCCTTGTTGAACTCGGCGGCGCGGTGCAGCGCCACGACCGACCACTCGGGCGCCAGGGACGCGCCCAGCCTCGACGCGCGCAGCCGCTGGTAGGCGCCCTGCACGGACTCGACCGACGGGCCGTGCACCCACACCATGAGGTCGGCGTCGGCGCGGAGGCCGGCGACGTCGTACACACCGCGCACGACGACGTCGCCCTCGGCGCGGGCCGGGTCGCGGGCGTCGTCGGGCTGGCCGTCCCAGAGGGCGGCGTCCGCCTCCGCGGCGATCTCCGCGCGCTCGGCGTCGCCCGCCGGCAGCGGCTCGGCGGTGGAGAAGACCGCGATCATGGCGTACCGGATGGACTCGTTGATCGAGGCGGCGTCGACGGTCTCGCCGGTGTCGCCGTGGATGTGGCTGTCGGTCATGACGTCCTCTCGGGGCGGGTCAGGAGTGCAGGTCGACGCTGCACAGGGCGGGGATGCCGCTCGGCTCGCCGTCGCGCCGCAGGCAGCAGCCGGGCGCGCACACCGAGCGGAAGGCGGGGAGGTTGCCGACCGTCTCCTCCACGACCTCCTCGCCGCGGGCGATGGCCGCGCGCTCGAGGAGCAGGTCCACCAGGCCGGACACGAACGCCGGCCGGGTGCCGACGGTGCCCGCCCGGACCGCGGTCATGCCGAGCTCGGTGGCCGTGGCCATCGCCTCGGTGTCGAGGTCGTAGGCCACCTCCATGTGGTCGGACACGAACCCGATCGGGGACAGGACGACGTCCTTGAGGCCCTGACCGGCACGCTCGGTGAGCAGGTCGTTGACGTCCGGCTCGAGCCACGGCTGCGACGGCGGGCCGGAGCGCGAGCAGTACGCCAGCTCCCACTCGACGGCGTGCCCGCGCACCTCGGAGACGACGGCGGCGATGACGGCGGCGACGTCGAGGTGCTGCGCGGAATAGGTGGCGTGCGAGACCTGGGACGCCGCCTCCATCGTGTCCGGGATGGAGTGCGTGACGAAGACGAGCTTCGCCGCGGCCGGGTCGCCGCCCTTCGCCTCGAGCGCCTCGTAGCCCTCGAGGACGGCCTCGGCGTTGGCCGCCACGAAGCCCGGGTGGTTGAAGTAGGAGCGGATCTTGTCGAACTGGACACCCGTGGAGCCGTTCGCGCCGAGCTGCCCGCGCTTCTCCAGCGTCACGGCGAGGTCCTCGCGGTACTGCCGGCAGCCGGAGTAGGACGAGTAGGCGGACGTGACGAGCGCGACGGCGCGCTTCACACCCAGGCGCTCGAGCTCGTCGATCGCGTCGGTGGTGTAGGGCTCCCAGTTGCGGTTGCCCCACACGACGGGCAGGTCGAGACCCCGCTCGGCGAGCTCGGCCTCGAGCGCCGCCTTCAGCGCGAGGTTCTGCTCGTTGATGGGGCTCTTGCCGCCGAAGCCGTAGTAGTGCTCGCCGACCTCCTCGAGCCGCGAGTCGGGGATCCCCTTGCCGGCGGTCACGTTGCGGAGGAACGGGACGACGTCCTCCGGCTTGTTCGGACCACCGAAGGAGTACAGGAGCAGGGCGTCGTACGGGCCGGCATCGGCCGACTGGGGGGTCAGCGACATGACTGCCATCATGGCACCGGCCCGAGGCTCGGCCCGCCGAGAACGGCCCCCGGCCGACGTGACGTTGATGGCACGCGTTGTCATCTCCGGTCAGGGATGTCCGCCTGCGCCAGCCGGAGCCGGTCCAGCAGGTCGCGCAGGTGCTCGAGCTCCTCGCCCGGCAGGGCTGGGCCAACGTACTCCGCGATCGTGCGCACGTGCGCCAGGCCGGTCTCGCGCTGCCGCCGCGCCCCGTCCGCGGTGAGGCGCACCAGGGTGCCGCGGGCGTCGTCCGGCGGCACCGACCGGGTGACCAGCCCGCGTCCCTCGAGCCGCTCGACCATCCGCGACAGCGACGACTGGGCGATGAGCATCCCCTCGTTGAGGTCGCGCAGCCGCAGCTCGCCGCCGGGCGCGCGGGACAGCGTGAACAGGACGTCGTACTCGCGCATCGACAGGTCGCGCCAGATGTCGTCGGCCTGGAAGCGGCGCATGAGCGTGACCTGCGCGCGGAACAGCGACTCCCAGGCCTCGGCGGCGAGGCGGACGTCGGGCGCGGGTCGGGTCTCGTGGTCGGGCGGGGTCACCGTGGCAGTGTGCCCCACCCGCCGGTGGTCGAGCCCGTCGAGACGCAGAACCGGGTCGCGACAGGCTCAGCGGCCGAGGCGCCGCTCCCGCCGGGAGAAGTCGCGCAGGGCGCGCAGGAAGTCGACGCGGCGGAAGTCGGGCCAGTACGCCTCGCAGAAGTACAGCTCCGAGTGCGCGCTCTGCCACATGAGGAAGCCGCCCACGCGCAGCTCGCCCGACGTGCGGATGACGAGCTCCGGGTCCGGCTGTCCCTTGGTGTACAGGTGGGCGGCGATGTCGTCGACGTCGATCCGCCCGGCCAGCTCCTCGAGCGACGCCCCGGTGGCGGACTCCTGCTTGAGGTACGACCGGACGGCGTCGGCGATCTCGTGCCGGCCGCCGTAGCCGACGGCGACGTTCACCTGCAGGCCCTGGACGTTCTTCGTGGCCTCGGCCGCGGACCGCACGGCGTCCGCGAGCTCGCCCGGCAGCAGGTCCAGCCGGCCCACGACGCGCAGGCGCCAGCGCCCCGACTCCGCGAGGTCCTGGACGGCGTCACGGATGATGTCGAGCAGGTCGGCGAGCTCGGACGCGGGGCGCGCGAGGTTGTCGGTGGACAGCATCCAGAGGGTGACGACCTCGACGCCGAGCTCCTCGGCCCAGCCCAGGAACTCCGCGATCTTGTCCGCCCCGCGCCGGTGCCCCGTGGCCGCGGTCTCGCCGAACGACCGGGCCCACCGCCGGTTCCCGTCGAGGATGACGCCGACGTGCCGGGGCGTCTGCGCCGGCGGCAGCGAGGCGGCCAGGCGCCGCTCGTACAGGCCGTAGAGCAGGTGGGGCATGCGCACGCGGGACCTCGAGGGTTCGGGCCGGGCCGCGGGCGCGCGACGGCGCAGGCGCCCGGCGGGGGCGGGACGGACGGAGAGCGGGACAACGGTACCGCTCCCGTGGACCCGCAGGTCCAGGGCCTGGCGGACGCCCGGCGACGCCCCGCAACCCCTGCGCACGATCTTCACGGCGCGGGGTCACTGCGCCCGCGCCGCGTCCCCTACGCTGACGTAACCTACGGATGCGTAGGTTCAGCGCGTCCGATCGAGAAGGAGCACCCGTGGCAGCAGCCGCCCAGCCGAACGGCCACCGGGCCGACCGGCTCGACGTCGACGACGTCAAGGAGGTCGCCCGCGAGGCGAAGGGCGTCGTGGGCGACGCCGTGCAGACCGTGTCGGCGGCGGCCGCCGGGAAGGCAGCCCTCCTCAAGCCGCACCTGCGTGGCTGGATCCACGCCGTGACGGCGCCGCTGGCGCTGGCCGCCGCGATCGTGCTCGTCGTCCTCGCCGACACCACCGCCGACAAGGTCGCGTGCGCGATCTTCGGCGTCACCGCCGTCATGCTCTTCGGCACCAGCGCGGTCTACCACCTCGGCACCGGCACCTGGTCGCCCCGCACGGCCGCCGTCCTGCGACGCCTGGACCACGCCAACATCTTCCTCATCATCGCCGGCACCTACACGCCCCTGGCCGTGATGCTGCTGCCGCGCGGCACCGCCACCGTGCTCCTCGCCGTGGTCTGGGGCGGCGCGATCCTCGGCCTCGTCGGGCGCGTGCTGTGGATGAGCGCGCCGCGCTGGCTCTACGTCCCGGTGTACGTGGCGCTGGGCTGCGTCGCCGTCGGCTACATCCCGCAGTTCGCCGCCGCGGGCGGCGCCGCCGTCGCCTGGCTGGTCGCCTCGGGCGGTATCGCGTACATCCTCGGCGCCGTCGTGTACGGCACCAAGTTCCCGAACCCGTCCCCGCGCTGGTTCGGGTTCCATGAGATCTTCCACGCGCTCACCGTGGTCGGCTTCACCTGCCACACCGTGGCGATCTACCTGGCAGCCCTGTAGCCGCGCACGGCCGGTCCCGGCGGGCTCAGCCCGCGGGCACCACCAGGTAGCGCCGGTTCGCCAGCGACGGGTTCTGCAGGCGCACCTGGGCCAGCGGCTCCGGGTCCAGGTCCACGGTGCGCACCTGCGGGGTCTCGTCGAGCTCGAGGCCGACGACGCCGTCCGGCCCGGCCAGGAGCGACCGGCCCACCAGCCCGGGGCCGGACATCCCGACGCCGATCACCACGGCCGTGTTCTCGATGGCCCGCGCGCGGATCAGCGTGCGCCAGTGGTCCGCCTTGAGCGGGCCGTCCACCCACGCCGCCGGCACGACGATGACGTCGGCCCCGGCGTCCACGAGACGGCGCGCCGACTCCGGGAAGCGCAGGTCGTAGCAGGTGACGACGCCGAACGTGAGGTCCCCCAGCCGCAGCACGAGGGGCGGCACGCCGGGCGGGCCGGGCTCGAGACGGTCGGACTCTCGCGTGCCGAACGCGTCGTAGAGGTGCACCTTGCGGTAGGCGCCGACGACGGCGCCCGTCGCGTCGACCGCGACGACGGTGTTGAACGCGCGCGTCGGCGGCCCGGGCGGCGAGCCCACCGTCGGCGTCGTCCCGGTGATCGCGGGCAGCGAGCCCGTCACCGCGGGGAACGACCCCGTCACGGCGGGGAACGCACCGCTGACGGCGGGGAACGCGCCGGTCACGGCCGGGTGCTGGCCGGAGCTCGCGGCCGGGGCGCCGTAGGCGGGCAGGGTGGTGCCGGCCACCACCGCGATGCGGTACCGCGCGGCGTGCTGGCGCAGGGCGGTGACGAACGGGCCGTCGAGCGGCTCGGCGTGCTCGACGCCGACGCCGTGCGGGTCGTAGCCGGAGGAGTACTCCGGCAGCACGAGCAGGTCCGCGCCCACGCGGCCGGCGGCGAGGAAGGCCTCGGCGACCGCCTCGCGGTTGGCGTCGTGGTCGGCCGTGATCGCGAGCTGGCCGACCGTGACCCGCACGCTGGCGCTCATCGACCGGGCTCGCCGTCCGTGCCGTCGCCCGTCCCGCCGTCGCCGGCTCCGCCGTCGCCGCGCGGCCCGGCACCGTCGGGCGCGGCGCCGGGCGCGCCGGAGCCCCGCCCCGGGCCCTGGAGCCCGAAGTGCTTGGGTTCCTCGAGCGGGATGCCCTGGTCCTCGGCGTTGCGCTGCGCGCGGCGCAGGTGCCGCGTGAGCGACAGGAAGAGCAGCACGCAGGCGACGGCCACGGCGAACGTCGCGACGAACCCGGCGAGGCCGGGCGTCACCTGGAGCTCGTCCGGCCCCTGGCTCGGGCTGGGGCTCGGGCTCGGCGCGGCGGCGAGCAGGGTCCAGACGGCGCTCATCGGACCTCCTCGCGGAGGCCGGCGAACAGGTCGTCCTCGGGCAGCGACGTCGGCACCCGCGAGTCGGCGAGCTCGTACTCCTCCGTGGGCCACACGTCGGCCTCGAGGTCGCGCGGGACGGCGAAGAAGAACCCGTCCGGGTCGATCTGCGACGCGTGCGCCACGAGGGCCGCGTCCCGCTGGGCGAAGAAGTCCGCGACGGCGACGTGCGTCGTCGCCTCCCGCTCGGGGATCTCGCGGGCCGCGCGCGACTCGATCCAGTCGCCGAACGGCGACTCCAGGCCGGCACCCTGCATCGCCTCGTGGACCGCGCGCATGCGCGCCATCGAGAAGCCGTGGTTGTAGTAGAGCTTCAGCGGCTCCCAGGGCTCCGCGCCGCCCTCGACGACGTACCGGGAGGCGTCGCCCGCCGCGTGGTAGGCCTCGAACGACACCTCGTGGCACTTGATGTGGTCGGGGTGCGGGTATCCGCCGGACGGGTCGTAGGTCGTCATGACGTGCGGGCGGAACTCGCGCACCAGCTCGACGAGCGGCGCCGCCGCCTCGTCGAGCGGCACCAGGCCGAACGAGCCCTCGGGCAGGGGCGGCAGCGGGTCGCCCTCCGGCAGCCCGGAGTCCACGAAGCCGAGCCAGGTCTGGCGCACGCCGAGCGCCTCGGCCGCGGCCGCCATCTCCAGGCGGCGGACCGCCAGGCGGCCCTCGATGCTGTCGAACTCGTGCCCCTCGGGCACCTGGAAGCTCGGGTTGAGCACGTCGCCCCGCTCCCCGCCCGTGCAGGTCACGACGAGCACCTCGACCCCCTCGGCGGCGTACCGCGCGGTGGTCGCGGCACCCTTGCTGGACTCGTCGTCCGGGTGCGCGTGCACCGCCATCAGACGCAGGGGCTCGGGCCGCGGGGTGGGCGACACGGAGGAGGCGGAGGACAAGGTCCCTCCCGGGGTGACGGGTCGGCGTTGAGGTTCAGGGACAATGGTGCACCATGAGCGAGCCCGTCAGCCCCACTCCCCCCGCCGACCGGTACGGCACGTCGCGTGCCGGACAGGGCGGTCGGCAGGACGGCCGACGCCCGCTCGGCACGGGGGCCAAGGTGGCCATCGGCGCCGCCCTCGCGGCGGCGGTCGGCGTGGCCGCCTGGTTCTCGGTCGAGCAGACCCGTCGGGACCCCGTGACGGTGGAGATGGTGGGCTTCGACGTCCGCGACGCCGAGCAGGTCGACGTCACCTTCCAGGTGCACATGCCGCCCGGCACGACGGCGGTCTGCGACGTGGAGGCGCTCGCGCAGAGCTACGCCCAGGTCGGCACCCTCGAGGTGCCCGTCGGCCCGGCCGAGCAGCAGACCTCCACGTACTCCGTCACCGTGCGCACGTCCGAGGAGGCGACGACCGCGGTCGTCGAGTCCTGCGACGTCCCCGACGCCTCCTGAGACCACCCCGAACCCGACGTCCCGACCGGGATCACCCTGTTCGCCCAGGGCAGAGGCCTGGGTTCTGGCGCCCGCCCGGGCTATCCTGAGGGATTCACACGCAGTCCTGCCCCAGCCGACGCGCGTGCCGACGCCCGTCGGTCGCCCGCGCACGGCCGAAACAGGCCATCGAGCACCACGAAAGGAGAGCCCTCGTGACCGAGAGCACTGTCACCTGGCTCACCCAGGAGGCTCACGACCGGCTGCAGGCCGAGCTGGAGCACCTCTCCGGCCCCGCCCGCACCGAGATCGCCGAGCGCATCGCCGCCGCCCGCGACGAGGGCGACCTCAAGGAGAACGGCGGCTACCACGCCGCCCGCGAGGAGCAGGCGAAGAACGAGGCCCGCATCCGCGAGCTCACCGAGAAGCTGCGGCACGTGCAGATCGGCACGCCCGCGGACGACGGCGTCGTGGAGGCCGGCATGGTCGTCACCGCGGTCGTGGCCGGGGACGAGATGACGTTCCTGCTCGGCTCCCGCGAGATCGCCGGCACCACCGACCTCGACGTGTACTCGCCGACGTCGCCGCTCGGCGCCGCGATCGACGGGCACCGCATCGGCGAGAAGGTGGCCTACACCGCGCCGAACGGTCGCGAGATCCCCGTCGAGATCCTCAAGGCCACGCCCTTCGCGGGCTGACCTCCCCCGGGCCCTGCCCGGCACCGACGCATGCCATGGGCGTGCCCGTCCCGACGGGCACGCCCATCGTCGTCCCCGGCACCGCCCGGTGACTTCACCCCCAGCGGTCTCATCATCCGAGACGGATGGCGATCCATAGAACCGTCGATGATCCGTCGATGGTCAACACGACCTTTCGTTGCGCTGCCAACGATCAGGGCCTCGCCGCCATGCCCGACCGGTCGAGGAATGGTCATGGCCAAGGTGAAGTTTCCCCCGTGATGCGTCTATGGTCGATGGCGGTATGGACACGACGGACACCGCAACGACCAACCATTCGACCGACGACAGCTCGACCGACAGCCTGGCCGACGACACGGCGTCGTCCCGCGCCGCGGAGCCCCTCCCTGGCCTCACGGTGCGCGCGCCGACGACGCAGGACGGCGCCGCGATGTGGCGCCTGGCGCGCGACTCGGGCTCGCTCGACCTCAACTCCTCCTACGCCTACCTGCTGCTCGCGGACCACTTCGCCGCGACCTGCCGCCTGGCGTTCCTCCCCGACGGCACCGACCGCACCGGCACGGAGGGCGAGCCCGTGGGCTTCGTCTCCGCGTACCGGCTGCCGGCCGACCCCGCGACGCTGTTCGTGTGGCAGGTCGCCGTCGACCCGCGGGCCCGCGGCCGGCGCGTCGCGGGGCGGCTGCTGGACGCCGTCGTCGACGCGGCGGTGGAGGGCGACGGCCCCGCCGTCACCCGGCTGCACACCACCGTGACCACGGACAACGCGTCCTCGCGGCGCGTGTTCGCGCGATGGGCCGCCGAGCGCGGCGCGACCCTGCGCGAGACGACGGGCTACGAGGCCGCGCACTTCCCCGACGGCCACGAGGCCGAGCCGCTGCTGGTGATCGAGGGCATCCGCCCTCCCCGTTGACGTCCGTACCTCTCAGGTCCCCAGACCTCGGGCTGCGCCGGTTCGGCGCGCAGGTGACGACGCAGCCCTCTCCACCACAAGACACCGCACCGGCGCGCACCACCTCAAGGAGTGTCCTTCGTGACAACCCCGACCGTCCCCACCACCGAAGCGTCCGCCGCCGACGACCCGCTGGGCTTCACCGCCCTGGAGTCCGAGGTCCGCAGCTACTCGCGCTCCTGGCCCGTCGTGTTCGACCGGGCCTCGGGCGCGACGGTGCACGCGGAGGACGGTACCGAGTACCTCGACTTCTTCGCCGGCGCCGGCACGCTCAACTACGGGCACAACAACCCGATGCTCAAGCAGGTGCTGCTGGACTACCTCGCCGACGACCGCATGGTGCACACGCTGGACATGTTCACCTCGGCGCGGCGCGAGTTCCTGGAGACGTTCAACGAGGTGATCCTGGAGCCGCGCGGGCTGGACCACAAGGTCGTGTTCCCCGGCCCGGGCGGCGCCAACGCGGTGGAGGCGGCCCTCAAGCTGGCGCGCAAGGTGACGGGCCGCGAGTCGGTCATCAACTTCACCAACGCCTTCCACGGCATGACGCTGGGCGCGCTGTCCGTGACGGGCAACTCCATGAAGCGCGGCGGCGCCGGCGTCCCCCTGGTGCACGCCACCCCGATGCCGTACGACGACTACTTCGACGGCGACGTGCCCGACTTCGTGTACCTGGAGCGCCTGCTCGAGGACAGCGGCTCGGGCCTCAACGCGCCCGCCGCCGTCATCGTCGAGACGGTGCAGGGCGAGGGCGGCATCAACGCCGCGCGCGCCGAGTGGCTGCGCGGCCTGGCCGACCTGTGCAAGCGCCACGACATCCTGCTGATCCTGGACGACATCCAGATGGGCTGCGGCCGCACCGGCAAGTTCTTCTCGTTCGAGGAGGCCGGCATCGTGCCCGACATCATCTGCCTGTCGAAGTCGATCTCCGGCTACGGCCTGCCGATGGCGCTCACCCTCGTGCGCCCCGAGCTGGACATCTGGGAGCCGGGCGAGCACAACGGCACCTTCCGCGGCTTCGCCCCCGCCTTCGCGACGGCGTCCGAGGCGATCCGGACCTACTGGACGGACGACACGCTCGAGACGGCCACGATCGACAAGGGCGCGCTCGTCGAGGCGCACTTCAACTCCCTCGTCGCCCGCTACGGCGACGACGTGCTGGTCGCCAAGGGCCGCGGCCTCGCGCGCGGCCTGCAGACGCCCGACGGCGAGACCGCGGGCCGCATCTGCGACGAGGCGTTCTCCCGCGGGCTGCTCATGGAGACCTCGGGCCCCGACGGCGAGGTCGTCAAGCTGCTGCCGCCGCTGACGATCACCTACGACGAGCTGCAGCGCGGCCTGCGCATCATCAGCGACTCCGTGGCCGCCGTCCTGCCCGCGCCGACGGCCTGACCCGCACCCGACCCACCGCACCCGAACCACCGGAGGTACCACCCATGCTCGTGCGCACGCTCGACGAGATCACCGACACCGACGCCGACGTCAAGAGCGAGAACTGGCGCTCGAAGCGGATCATCCTGGCGAAGGAGGGGGTCGGCTTCTCCGTGCACGAGACCACCCTGTACGCCGGCACCGAGAGCTTCTTCTGGTACGCCAACCACATCGAGGCCGTCTTCATCACGTCCGGCGAGGGCGAGATCGAGGACCTCGGCACCGGCGAGGTGCACCAGCTGAAGCCCGGCTCGCTGTACCTGCTCAACGACCACGACAAGCACAAGGTGCGCCCGCGCACCGACATCACGTGCGTGTGCGTGTTCAACCCGCCGGTCACCGGGCGCGAGGTGCACGACGAGAACGGCGTCTACCCCCTCGTCACCGAGCCCGAGGCCGCCGCCGTCTGACCGGCCCGACCAGTTGTGGGTGGGATCGTGGCCCTGTTTCGCGACGAAACAGGGCCACGATCCCACCCACGACGTCTTCTTGGGTCAGCGGCCGCCGATTGCGGCGAGGCGGGCGCTCAGGAGGCGCCGGTCGCCCTCGCGGTCGACCTGGTCGAGGGCCCGGCGCAGCTCGACGAGGGCGTCGGCGGGGCGCCCGGCGCGCGTCAGCAGGTCCGCCCGCAGGGCCGGCAGCAGGTGGTAGCCCGCCAGCGCCGGGTCCTGCGCGACGGCGTCGACGGCGGCCAGACCGGCGTCGGCGCCGTGCACCTCGGCCACGGCCACGGCCCGGTTGAGCGCGACGACGGGCGACGGCGCCAGGTCGAGCAGCACGTCGTAGAGGGCGAGCACCTCCGCCCAGTCCGTCTCCGCCGCGGTCGCCGCGCGGCAGTGCAGCGCCGCGATCGCGGCCTGCACCTGGTACGGCCCCGGTCGGCGTGCTGCGAGCGCCGTGTCGAGCACCGCCAGCCCCTCGTCGATCTCGTCGCCGTACCACCGCGTGCGGTCCTGCTCCGCCAGGGTCAGCGCGACGCCGTCCTGCCCGGTGCGCGCGTCGCGGCGCGCGTGCTGCAGCAGCAGGAGGGCGAGCAGGCCGCGGGCCTCGGGCTCGTCCGGCAGCAGCCGGGCGGCGAGCCGGGCCAGCCGCACCGCGTCCCCGGCCAGCGCGCGACGCTCGGCGCACCCCTCGACCTCGTCGGCGGGCTCCGCCCAGGCGTCGTAGCCCTCCGTGAACAGCACGTAGAGGACCGCGAGCACCGCGTCCGTGCGCCCGGCGAGCAGCGCCGGCGGCGGCACCCGGAACGCGATGCCGGTGGCACGGATGCGCCGCTTCGTGCGCACCAGCCGCTGGGACATGGTCGCCTCGGGCACGAGGAAGGCGCGCGCCACCTGCCCCGTCGTCATGCCGGTGAGGGAGCGCAGCGTCAGCGCCACCCGGCCGTCGAGCGGCAGGGCCGGGTGGCAGCACGTGAACAGCAGACGCACCAGGTCGCCGTCCGGGTCGTCGGGCGACCAGCCCTCGTCGTCGAGGCCGCGCTCGACCTCGTCGTGCACGCCGTCGCCGGCCCGCCCCGGCCCGTCGACCCGCTCGCCCCGCCGCACGGCTGTCGCGCTCTTCTCCGCCTCGACGCGGCGGCGGCGCAGCACGTCGAGGGCGTGCCGCCGCGCCGTCGTCGTGAGCCACGCGCCGGGCCGGTCGGGGACGCCGTCGCGCGACCAGGTGCGCAGCGCCGCCACGAACGCCTCCTGCGCGGACTCCTCCGCGAGGTCGAGGTCGCCGGTGGCGCGGGCCACCGCGCCGAGGACGCGCCCCCACTCGCTGCGGAAGGCGTCCTCGACGGCGACGGCGGCCGGCGCTGTCACGCCGGTGCGCCCCCGTCGGTCGGCCAGAACGGGTGCACCTCGACCGTGCCGCCGCCCCGGCTGCCCGGGTGCTCGGCGGCGATCGCGAGCGCGGCCTCGAGGTCGGGCGCCTCGACGACGTCGAACCCGCCGATGACGTCCTTCGTCTCGGTGAAGGGGCCGTCGGTCACCAGGGTGCGGCCGTCGGACACCCGCACGCGCCGGACGTCGGCGGCCGGCCGCAGCCGCTCTCCCAGGATGCGCGAGCCGTCGGCGTCGTGCCGGCGCACCCAGTCCTCGATGTCGGCGTCCGGACCGCGGTCGGGCACGTCGGGCTCGATCACCAGCAGCAGGTACCGCATCACGCGCCCCCGTCCGTCGAGCCGGCGCCCTCGAGGCCCAGCGGCCAGAACGGCCGCAGCTCGATGGCGCCCGCGTGGGCCATGGGGTGCTCGGACGCGATGGTGATCGCCGTGTCGAGGTCGGGCGCGTCGAGGACGTCGAACCCGCCGATCGCCTCCTTGGTCTCCGAGAACGGCCCGTCGGTGACGAGCGCGCGCCCGCCGCGCACCCGCACCCCGACCGCGTCGGCGGGCGGGCGGAGCCGGTCGCCGAGCACGGCGGCGCCGCTGCCGTAGTACTTCTCCACCCACCCCTCGATGGGCGGCGCGCCCGCGGTGTCCTCCGGCCGCAGCTCCGGGTCCTCGGGGGTGGACAGCACCAGCATCAGGTAGCGCACGACGATCTCCTTCGGTCGGTTCCTCATCCTGCACGGCCCTCGTGGCCGTGTACATGAGCACGACGTACGGGAGACCTCCCGACAGACACCTGACGGACTTCGGTCGACGACTACTTGATCCCCGTGCTCGCGATGCCCTGCACGAACGTCTTCTGGAAGACCAGGAACACGACGAGCAGCGGCACGACGGCGACGGTCGCCACGGCCATCACGGCGCCCCACGGCGAGGCGAACGCCGGGTTGCTGGTCAGGGTGGACAGCCCGACCGGCACGGTGAGGCTCTCGTTGCCCTGCAGCACCACGAGCGGCCACAGGAAGTCGTTCCAGCGGTTCATGAACCCGAGGATCACCAGGACGCCGACCAGCGGGCCGCAGGAGGGCAGCACGACCCGGAAGAAGGTGCGCAGCTCCCCCGCGCCGTCGAGCCGCGCGGCCTCGATGAGCGCGTCGGGCACGCCGAGCATGAACTGGCGGGCGATGAAGATCCCGACGACGTCGAACAGGGTCGGCAGGATGACCGCCCACGGCGAGTCGACCAGGCCCAGCCGCGCCACGACGAGGAACGCCGGCACCAGCGTGACCTGGATGGGGATCATGATCGTCACGAGGAAGACCGCGTACAGCAGCCCGCGCCCGCGGAACCGGTACTTCGCGAGCGCGTACCCCGCGCCGAGCGAGACGCACACGGACAGCGCGGTGCCGACCGTGGCGACGAGGAGCGAGTTGCCGAGCCACCGCCAGACCGGCTGGGTGGCGAAGACCTCCGTGAAGTTGCCGACCGTCGGCGCGTCGGGCCACAGGTAGAAGTCGCTGCTCTGCGACTGCCCGCCCGGGGTGAGGGCCGAGACCACCATCCAGTACAGCGGGAAGACGACGAGGATCGCGACGGCGGTGAGGCCTGCGGTGAGCAGCCACCGGCGGCGGTGCGACCGGCGCTCGCGCGGGGAGCGGCCGCCGCGCACGGGGGCGGCGTCGGGCGCGGGGCGCGCGGGCAGGACGGTGGTGGTCACAGGAGCTCCTCGGCTTTCTTCGTCGCCCGCTGCCGCAGCAGCGTGAAGACCAGCAGGATCAGCACGAGCAGCAGCCCGAGCGCCGCGGCGTAGCCCATGCGGGCGTCGGCGAACGCGGACCGGAACACGTACTGGATGAGGACGGTCGTGGAGAAGCCGGGACCGCCGCCGGTCATCACGTAGATGACGTCGAAGGCCTGCAGCGAGAACACCACGTTGAGGATGAGCAGGATCGACGTCGTCGGCGCGAGCATCGGCACGGTGAGGCGCCGGAACCGCTGCCAGCGGCTCGCGCCGTCGATGGCGGCGGCCTCGCGCAGCTCGGACGGGATCGACTGCAGCGCGCCCAGGTAGATCACCATGCAGAAGCCGATGCGGGTCCACACGACGACGAGCACCAGCGTGAGCATCGCCGTGCGCGGCGACGTCAGCCACGGCAGCCCGTCGAGCCCGACCGCCCGGAGCGCGTTGTTCGCGACCCCGTAGTCCGGGTTGAAGATCCACGACATGATCACGCCGACCACGACACCGGCCGCGACCATCGGCACGAAGAACAGCGCCCGCAGGAGGCCCCGCCCCGGCAGCGGGCGGTTGAGCGCGACGGCGAGCGCCAGCCCGACCGCCATCGCCGTCGGCACCGTGCCGACGGTGAAGACCAGCGTGTTGAGCAGGGCCGTGCGCAGCAGCGGGTCGGACAGCATGGTCCGGTAGTTGTCCGCGCCCACCCACTGCCCGTCGCCCAGCGTGGCGGTGTCCTGGAACGACAGGGCGACCGCGATGACGATCGGCACCAGCGAGAACGCGAGGAAGAGCAGCCCGGCGGGGCCGACGAACAGGTAGGGCGCCCAGCGGCCGCGACGGCGGCCGGTGGGCCCGCCCGTGCGCGACGTCGCGCGCGCGACGTCGGCCGTCGGTGAGGCGGCCGGCGGCGCCTCCAGGGTCGTCGTGAGGGTCTCACCGCGTGGTGACACTGCGCATCGCCTCCGTCATCTGGGCGCCGCACTCGGCGGGCGTGAGCTCGCCGAGGAAGCACAGGTCGAGGTAGTCCGCGAAGACCGAGTTGAGGGAGCTGAAGTACGGCCCGGACTGGGCGCGCACCATGGACAGCGGGATGGTCGTGGCCTGGTCGATGAACTGCTGCATCGTGGCCTCGTGCCGGTCGTAGCCGATGTCGGCCGCGTCCAGCGAGGAGCGGGCGGGCAGCCAGTTGCCGCGCCGGCAGAACTCGGCGACGTTGGTGCGGCTCGTGAGGAACGCGACGAGCTCGGCCGCCAGCTCGGGGTGCTTGCTCGACCTCGTCACGGCCAGCGCGTTGCCGCCGAGGTCGGACGCCTCGCCGGCGTTGCGGATCATGTAGGTGGTGCCCCACTCGTCGGGGCGGGCCTCGTCGAGGGCGGCGATGGCCTCGGGGTTGTCCAGCAGCAGCCCGGCCTGGCCGGTGGCGAACAGGTCGCGGCCGACGGCGCCGCCGCCGGACTTGCTCATGTTCGCCGGCGAGACCAGCCCGTCGGCGTACCAGCGGCGGCCGAAGTCCAGCGCCCCGACCGCGGCGTCGGTGTCCATGCTCGGCGTCTCGCCGTCCTCCCCGAGGAAGGCGCCGCCGTTCTGGTAGACGAGCGGCATCCAGCGGTACGCGGTCTCCGGGCCGCTCCAGCCGTAGCCGAAGCCGTACCGCCCGGTGACCTTCTGCGCCTCGGCGGCGATCTCGAGGAACTCGTCCCAGTGCCACGCCTCGTCGAGGGTCTGCGGCACGTCGACGCCGACCTGCTCCATCACCCGCTTGTCGTAGTAGGTGATGAAGTTGTCGGTGTGCTGGAAGACGCCGAACAGGCCGTCGGCCTTGGCGCCGATCGCCCAGAACGGCTCGGACCAGTCGTCCTGGTACTCCGGCGGCACCGCGTCCGTGAGGTCGACGAGGCTGCCGTTCGCGGCGTAGCGGCCGATCTGCTGCGGCGTGATGCGGATGATGTCGGGCGCGAGGTCCGCCGCCAGCCGCGTGATGAACCACTGGTGGAACTGGCCGGTCGTGACCTCGACCGCGACGCTGGTGCCCGGGTGGGCGGCCACGAACTCGTCGGCGAGCGCCTGGTACGACTCCAGGTCCAGCGGGATGTTCCACGAGGACAGCCGCAGGTGCTTCGTGCCGGTCGGGGCGCCGGAGCAGGCCGCGAGCGCCCCGGCCACGCTGATCCCGGCCACGGCCAGGAAGCTCCGCCGGGACAGCCTGCGCGCGACCGGGCGCCTGCCGGGCACCGCACGGTTCGGCATCTCGTCTCCTCTTCGTCGAGGGTTCGTGGGTCGTCGGGGCCGCCGCGCGGCCCCGCGGGCGGCGCCCCGGCCGCGTCGCCGGGGCACCACGAGGGCTCAGCGCGCCAGGACAGGGTCGCGCTCGAGGGTGGACGCCGACGACGACGCGGACGACGCCGGCCGCAGCGCGGCGGGCAGCAGCGCGGCGTGGGCCTCGAGGAGCTCGTCCGTCATCGCGCGGGCCTGCTCGAGCGTGCAGTGCGCGGACGTCAGCGGGTCGAGGGCGACGGCGTGGTGCACGTGCTCGACGTCGCCGGTGAGGGCGGCCCGGACGGCGAGCGTCTGGACGTTGACGTTGGTGCGGTTGATCGCCGCGAGCTGCGGCGGGAGCTCCCCGAACGACGTCGGCTGCACGCCGTTCGCGTCCACCAGGCAGGCGACCTCGACGCAGGCGTCGTCGGGCAGGTTCGTGATGACCCGGCCCGCGTTGGGCACGTTGCCGTACACGACGGCGGGCACCCCCGTGACGACGGCGTTGACGATCGACGCCCCGTACTCGACCGACGGGCTGAGGTCGGCCTTGAGCCGCTCGAGCTGCTCGTCCACGTCGCCCTGCTCGTCGTGGGAGGAGCAGATCTCGTAGTAGTCCCAGCGCTCCGGGAGGTACTCGAGCGTCGTGGCGGGGTCCTTGCGGAACCACGGCACGTACTCCGACGCGTGGTGGCTGGACTCGGTCTCGAAGTACCCGAAGTGGTTCATCAGCGTGGTGCGCACCTGCTCGTTGCCGCCCTCGTAGGTGCTGGCGGCGAGCGCGGCGTCCGAGTGGTCGCCGTCGTCGGCGAGCAGGTCGGCGGCCGCCCGGCCGCGGACGTGACGCTCGGCCATGACCCGGCGCAGACGCGGGTACAGGTCCTCGGCGCCGCGGCGGAGCTCGAGGATCCAGGCCTGGTGGTTGATACCCGCGCACCGGTAGGAGACCTCGTCGTAGGGGACGTCGAGGGTGCGGGCGAGCATGCGCGTGGTGCCCTGCACGCTGTGGCACAGGCCCACCGTGCGCAGCCCGAGGGCGTTGAGGTAGGCGGTGGCCATCGCCATCGGGTTGGCGTAGTTGATGAACTGCGCGTCGGGGCAGACCTCCAGCGCGTCGTCCGCGATGTCCTGGTACGCGCGGACCGAGCGCAGGAAGCGGAACACCCCGCCGGGGCCGACCGTGTCGCCCACGGTCTGGTCGACGCCGTAGCGGCGCGGGATCTCGACATCGTGCCGGTAGGACTCCACGCCGCCCACCTGGAACGTGATGATGACGAAGTCGGCACCGTCGAGGGCCGCCCGCCGGTCCGTGGTCTGCTCGACGACGGTGGGCAGGCCGTGGTGGTCCACGAGCTCGCGGGCCGCCCCCGCCACCCGGTCCAGCCGGTCGGCGTCGAGGTCCATGAGGCAGAGCGTGGCGTCGCGCAGGGCGGGGAAGCTGAGCAGGTCACCGATGAGCCGGAACGGGAACACGAAGCCGCCGGCGCCGATGATGGTGATCTTCGGGGAATGAGCCATGCAGCGACGCTAGGCCCGAGGATGGCGGTCGATCCTCCGGATCGGTCGCCCCGCTTTCCGGGATCCTTCGATCGCCCTAGGCTCCCGGCATGACGCTGACGGTCGACGACGTCCGCCTGGAGGAGGCCGCCCTGTGGGTGCGCCGCGGCGCACCCCCGGTGATGGAGCACCCGCACCGGCACGACGACCTCGAGCTCAACCTCGTGCACACGGGTCGCCTGGAGTACCTGTTCGGCGGGTCGACGCTGCGGGTCGAGGCGGGCGAGGTGGCGCTCTTCTGGGGCGGCACGCCGCACCAGCTCGTCGAGCCCGACGCCGTGGAGTCCGCCGTGTCGTGGGTGCACGTGCCGCTCACCGAGGTGCTCGGCTGGGCCCTGCCGGCCGAGCAGATCGCGGTGCTGCTGAGGGCACGCCCCGTCGTCGTGCCCGCCGCCGCGCTCGCCCGCGACGTCGACGCGCTCTTCGCGACGTGGCACCGCGACGTCCTGGCCGGCGGCGACCACGCCGTCGTCATGCTGGAGGTGCAGGCGTTCGTGCGCCGGACGCTCGCGGCCGCGGAGGCCGCGGGGACGCCGGGCCCGGCGGGCGACGCGACGGGCGCGGCCGGGCCGTCCGGCGCGGCCGCGCGCGCCACCGCGATGGCCCAGTTCGTGGCCGAGCACTACCGCTCCCCCATCTCGCCGTCGGACGTCGCGCGCGCCGTGCACCTCAGCCCCAGCCACGCGATGACGCTGTTCAAGCGGGTGGTGGGCACCACCCTCGGCACCTACATCGCCCGGTGCCGGGTCGCGGAGGCGCAGCGCCTGCTCATCACGACGGACGCCACCACGGTGGAGGTGGGGCACGCGGCCGGGTTCACGTCGCAGAGCAGCTTCTACGACACCTTCCGCCAGATCTGCGGGTACGCGCCCGGCGACTACCGCCGCGCGCTGCGCTGACCGGGCGGGTCGGTCGGCGCGGGCCGGGTCACGCGACCGCGAACCCCGCGGCGCGCAGGCGCTCGACGACGGCCTCGCAGTGCTCCTGCCCCTTGGTCTCGAGCTGGAGGTTCACGAGCACCTGCGCCACGGTGAGCGAGGTGTCGGTGCGGGTGTGCTCCACCTGCACGATGCTCGCGCCGGCGTGCGCGACGACGTCGAGCAGCCCGGCGAGCGAGCCCGGCTTGTCGTCGATGCACACGCGCAGCTGCAGGTACCGGCCGGCGGCGACGAGGCCGTGCTGCACCACCCGCAGCAGCAGCAGCGGGTCGATGTTGCCGCCGGTGAGGACGGGCACGATGGTGCCCGGCAGCGAGCCGGGCTCGGCGGCCAGCACCGCCGCGACCCCGGCGGCGCCCGACGGCTCCACGATCAGCTTGCCCCGCTCGGCCACGAGCAGCAGGGCGCGGGACATCTCCTCCTCGGAGACGGTGCGCACCTCCACGCCGAGGCGGGCCAGCACCTCGAACGGCACGTCGCCGGGGGTGCCGATGGCGATGCCGTCGGCCATCGTCGCGCCGAGCGCGCGCGGCACCGGTCGCCCGGCCGCGAGCGACTGCGGGTACGCGGCGGCCGTCTCGGCCTGCACCCCCACGACCTTGACGTGCGGTGCGGCCTCGGCGAGGACGGTCGCGATGCCCGCGACCAGCCCGCCGCCGCCCAGCGGCACGACGACCGTGCCGACGTCGGGCACCTGCTCGAGGATCTCGAGCGCGACCGTGCCCTGGCCGGTGACGACGTCGAGGTGGTCGAACGGGTGGATGAGCGTGCGCCCGGAGCGCGCGGCCTCCGCGCGGGCTGCGACGAGCGCCTCGTCCACGCTCTCGCCGACCTGCCGCACCTCGGCCCCGTAGCCGCGGGTGGCCCGCAGCTTCGGCACCGACGCGTCCACGGGCATGTAGACGATGGCGTGGATGCCGAGCATCTGGGCCGCGAGGGCCACGCCCTGCGCGTGGTTGCCCGCGCTCGCGGCGACGACGCCGCGCGCCTTCTCCTCGTCGGACATCCGGCTCAGGCGCGTGTACGCCCCGCGGATCTTGAACGACCCGGCGCGCTGCAGGTTCTCGCACTTGAGGACGACGGGCGCCCCCGCCACCTCGGACATCGCGCGGAAGGCCTGCACCGGGGTGCGGGTGATGACGCCGTCCAGGAGGGCCGCGGCGGTGCGGACGTCCTCGAGGGTGACGCGGTCGATCGGGAGCTGTGCTGCCACTTACCTGTTCTCTCCTGCGGGGCCCGCGTCGGGCGGGGCAGGGGCGTCGGTCGTGCTGCCGTCCGAGGTACCGCCCGTCGTCGCCGTGTCCTGCGACGCCCGTCCCGACCAGAGCAGGGTACCGGGCAGCTGGGGTCGCCGGCGCAGCAGCGGCACGTGGTCCTCGGTGCCGAGCTCGGGGAACTTGTCGTGCCCGTGCAGGTACAGCAGGATCGTGTTCAGCACGGCCGCGAGCGGCACCGCGAACAGGGCCCCCACGATCCCCGCGGCGAGGCTGCCCGCCGCGACCACGAGCACCACCGCCACCGGGTGCAGCGACACCGCGTGGCCCATGAGGAACGGCTGCAGGATGTGGCTCTCGGCCTGCTGCACCAGCAGCACGATGCCGAGCATGATGAGGGCCGCGACCCAGCCGTTCGCCACCAGCACGACGGCGGTGGCGATCGCACCGGTGACGATCGCACCGATGATCGGCACGAACGAGCCGACGAAGACGAGGATGCCGATCGGGAGCGCGAGCGCGGGGACGAAGAACGCCGACCCGATCCCGATGCCGACGGCGTCCACGAACGCGACCAGGATCTGGGTGCGCACGTAGGCCGACAGCGTGACGAGCCCCCGACGGCCCGCCTGGTGCACGTTCTCCCGGGCCCGCACGGGCAGCAGGTTGACGAGCCACGTCCAGATGGTGCGGCCGTCGAGCAGGAAGAAGATCGTGCAGAACAGCGCGATGAGCGCGCCGACGAAGACGTGCCCCACGGTGGTCGCGGCGCCCAGCGCGCCCGAGACGAGGCCAGAGCTCTCCACCAGCGAGCTCTGGAGCTGCTGGCCGTACTGGGACAGCTGGTCGGAGTCGAGCTTCAGCGGGCCCTCGGCGAGCCAGGTCGTGAACTGGCGGAAGCCCTCGACGGCCTGGTCGGCGAGGTCCTGGAAGCCGCTGACGATGGACGTGCCGGCGAGCGTCACCAGGCCGCCCACCAGCACGATCAGCCCGACGATCGACACGGCCGTCGCCAGGCCCTTGCTGAGGTGCCACCGCTGCAGGGTCCGGCGCACGGGCGCCAGCAGGATCGTCAGCAGCAGGGCGATGGCGACCGGCACGACGATGGTCTTGAGCGCCGCCAGCAGCCACAGGAAGGCGGCCACGGCGGCGGCGATCAGCAGGACGCGCCACGACCAGGAGGCCGCCGCGCGCACGCTCAGCGGGACGCTGTCCGCGCCGGAGGGGGAGGTACGTTCCGAGCTCACGCGGAAACCCTAGGTGTCCCGGGGTCTCGACGCGCGGGGGCCACGCCCGCGCGCGGGTGCGGCGGCCAGCCGCCGACCGGGATCTTCACGGCGCGTCCACAGGATGGTCGCCGACGCGGGCCTCCCGGCGGCCCCGTCATCCTGCGGCGGGACGCCGCCGCTGCGGGTGGAGGGTCTCGCCGCGCTCCAGCATCGCGACGTACTTCGCCACGTTGCGCTCGCGTGCCTCCGCCGTCTTGAGGGCGCCCAGGCGGTGCAGGATCGCGTACCGGTTCTGCGACGTGAGGACCTCGAACATCGCCGACGCCGCAGGGCTGGCCGCGAGCGCCGCCGCCAGGTCGGGCGGCACCTCGGCCCGCGCCGACCCGTGGTAGGCGGCCTCCCAGCGCCCGTCCGCCTTCGCCGCGTCGATCTCCGCCTGCCCGCGGGGCCGCATCCGGCCCTCGTCGGTCAGGCGGGCCACGATCTCCTGGTTGCGCACCGACCAGCGGCTGCGCGGCCGGCGCGGGCAGAACCGCTGCAGCATCGTGTCGGCGCCCAGGCTCCGCATCTGCGCGTCGATCCAGCCGCTGCACAACGCCTCCTCCAGCGCGGACGCGTGCGTGAGCGTCGTCGGCGACGGGCGGCCCTTCTTCGCGAGCACCAGCCACGCGCCGTCGGGAGTGGTGTCCTCGTGCTCGTCGAGCCAGGCCCGCCATGCCGCCGGGTCCGGCAGGAGGAGCTGGTCGGGCAGGTCGGGGCGGTCGTCGGCCATGACGGGACCGTAGCGCCAGGCCCGCCTTCGGGCATGGAACACCCCGGTGGGCGATGTCGTTGCGCACTACGGGACCACCGCGTCCCTCTCAAGGAGGTAACCCGATGAACTCGATCTTCGACCAGCTGCTCGGCCGCTCCGGCAAGACCACCATGGTGGCGCCGGAGGACGCCCTGCCCGGGCGCGAGTCGCCCGTCCTGCCCGCCGCCCGTCCGCACACGGTGCTCGGCACGTCGCTCACGGGCCCGTGGCCCGAGGGCACGCGGGTGCTGTACCTGGCGATGGGCTGTTTCTGGGGCGCCGAGGAGATCTACTGGCAGGTACCCGGCGTCGTGAGCACGGCCGTCGGCTACATGGGCGGCACGACGCCGAACCCGACGTACGAGGAGGTGTGCACGGCACGCACCGGGCACACCGAGACCACGCTGGTCGCCTACGACCCGGCGAAGGTCTCCGAGGCCGAGCTGCTCAAGATCTTCTGGGAGCGGCACGACCCGACCCAGGGCTTCCGGCAGGGCAACGACGTCGGCACGCAGTACCGCTCGGCGGTCTACTGGACCACCCCGGAGCAGGAGCAGGCGGTGCGCGAGACCGCGGAGCGGTACTCCGAGGTGCTCGCGGCGAAGGGCTACGACCCGATCACCACCGAGCTGCGACCGGCCGTCGAGGCCGGACCGTTCTACTACGCCGAGGACTACCACCAGGAGTACCTCGACAAGAACCCGCACGGCTACCGCTGCCACGCGACGACGGGCGTCCCGTACCCCGACGCCGCCTGACCGCGGGCGCGTGACCGCGTGGTAGTGCTCTCGGTACTGCGGTCGTGCCCTCCGGGGCCTACCGCGGTACGGGACGCACTACCGCGCCGGCGCGGCGGCGGGTGTGGAATGGGGGGATGACCAAGAACGCCATCCCCACCCGCACCGCCGCCGACGGCACCGCGATCCCCGCCGTCGGCTTCGGCACGTACAAGCTCAAGGGCTCCGGCGGCGCCGACGCGATCGCCCGCGCCATCGACGCCGGCTACCGGCTGATCGACTCGGCGTTCAGCTACGAGAACGAGGGCACGGTCGGCCGCGCCGTGCGTGCCTCCTCGGTGCCGCGCGACGAGCTGCTCGTCACGTCGAAGCTGCCCGGCCGCCGCCAGGCTTACGACGACGCCGTCGCCACCGTCGAGGAGTCGGTGTACCGCAGTGGGCTCGACCACCTCGACCTGTACCTCATCCACTGGCCCAACCCGCGCATCGGGAAGTACGTCGAGGCGTACCAGGCGCTGGTCGACTGCCGCGAGCGCGGCCTGATCCGGCACGTCGGGGTCTCGAACTTCCTGCCCGAGCACCTCGACGCCGTCATCGAGGCCACCGGCGTCACCCCGGTCGTGAACCAGGTCGAGCTGCACCCGTACTTCCCGCAGGCCGCCCAGCGTGCCGCCGACGCCGAGCGCGGCATCGTCACCGAGGCGTGGAGCCCCCTGGGCCGGGCGAGCGACATGCTCGAGGACCCGGTGATCGCGGAGGTCGCGGCGACCCACGGAGTCTCGCCCGTGCGCGCCATCCTGCGCTGGCACGTGCAGCTCGGCGTCGTGCCGATCCCCAAGGCGTCCAGCCCGGAGCGGCAGGCCGACAACCTCGACCTGTTCTCGTTCGAGCTCACCGACGACGAGATGGCCCGCATCACCGGTCTCGGCCGCCCCGACGGGCGCACCGCCGACCAGGACCCGGCGGTCTACGAGGAGCTCTGACCCTCCACGTCGCCACCCGCGGGGCGGGCCTCGCGCCCGTCCCGCGGGCCGAAGACGCGCAGCGCGTCCGCATCGCTCGCCGCCGACCGCAGGTACTCGTCGGCCCACGCCCGCGCGTCGGGGTACGCCGACCCGGCGGCCACCGCCGCCACCGCGGCGTCCACGTCGACGGCCGTGTGCCGCAGCTCGACCTGGCCGTCGCGCAGCAGCGCCCACGACCCGCCGGCACGGCCGTACGGCATCCCGACGCTGCCCGGGTTCACGACGAGCCGCCGGTCCACCAGCCGCACGAACGGCATGTGCGTGTGCCCGCACAGCACCGTCGTGACGTCGTCGTCGAGCCCCCCGAGCACCTCGGCCCATCGCTCGAGCGAGGAGTCGACGAGCACGACCTCCTCGTCGTCGCGCGGCGTCCCGTGGCACGCCACCACCCGCCCGAACCCGCGCACGCGCAGCTCCACGGGGTGCGGCAGCCCCGCCAGCAGCGCGACGTCGGACGGGCGCAGCTGCGCCGCCGCCCAGGGGGTGACGGGGTCGGGCGCGGGGCCCGAGCCGTCGCGGGCGTGCGCGACGAGCTCGCGGTCCGCGTTGCCGCGGACCAGCACCGCCCGGTCGCCGAGCGCCCGCAGCCGGTCGAGCACCGCCACGGGCTGCGGTCCCGCGGCGTGGTCGCCGGTGACGACGACGGCGTCGGCCGCGCGCACGTCCGGCTCGTCGAGGACCGCCTCCAGCACGGGCAGCACGCCGTGCACGTCCGACAGCACCGCGACCGCGCCCAGCTCACTCGCTCCCATGCCGCCACGCTCCCAGGGCGAGCGTCCGGGCGCACGCGGTTCCGCCCGCAGCAGCAGGCCGGGGGGCGGGCCCGACGGCGCCGCGACAGCGTCGGAGGCGGGTGCGACGATCGTCGGGTGCTGCTCACGGAGCTGGTCACCACCCACGCCGCGGTCGCCGGGACGCGCTCACGGCTGCGCAAGCGGGAGCTGCTCGCGGACGCGCTGCGTGCCGCGGAGCCCGGCGACGAGGTGGAGGTCGTCGCGGCGTTCCTCTCGGGCAGGCCGCGGCAGCGCCGCACGGGCCTGGGCTGGCGCACGCTGGGCAGCCTCCCCGACCCCGCCCCAGAGCCCGCCCTGAGCCCGGCCGAGGTCGACGCCGCCCTCGGCCGCCTCGAGCGGCTCGCGGGCGCCGGGTCCCATGCCGCCCGCCGGGCCGCCGTCGACCAGCTGTTCGGGCGCGCCACGGCGGACGAGCAGGACTTCGTGCGTCGCCTCGTGCTGGGCGAGCTGCGCCAGGGGGCGCTCGACTCGCTGCTGCTCGACGCGATCGCCGCCGCGGCCGACGTCCCGCTGCCGGTCGTGCGCCGCGCGGCGATGTTCAGCGCCCTCACCGGGCCCATCGCCCGCGCCGCGCTCGACGGCGGCGCGCCCGCCCTGGAGGCGTTCCGGCTCGAGCCCGGCCGGCCGGTGCGGCCCATGCTCGCGGCGTCGGCCCCCGACGTCGCCGCCGCCCTGGAGCGGTTCGAGGGCGCCGCCGTCGCCGCCGACACCAAGCTCGACGGCATCCGCGTCCAGGTGCACCGCCGCGGCGACGACGTCGTCGTCTTCACGCGCTCGCTCGACGACGTCACGGAGCGGCTGCCCGAGGTGGTCGCCGTCGCACGCTCCCTCGACGTGCGCACGGTGGTGCTCGACGGCGAGGCGATCGCCCTCGACGACGCCGGCCGCCCGCGCCCCTTCCAGGAGACCGCCGCCCGCACGGGCAGCCACGACGCCGACGCGGGCAGCGCCACCGTGCCGCTCAGCGTGCGGTTCTTCGACGTGCTGCACCACGACGGCAAAGACCTCATCGACGCGCCCGCGGCCGAGCGGCTCGAGGTGCTGGACCGCGTGCTCCCGTCCGAGGTCGTGGTGCCGCGGCTGGTCTCCGCCGACGTCGGGGAGGTCGAGCGGTTCTTCGCCGACACCGTCGCCGCGGGTCAGGAGGGGCTGGTGCTCAAGGCCCTGGACGCGCCCTACGCCGCCGGCCGCCGCGGCGCCGGCTGGGTCAAGGTCAAGCCCCGGCACACGCTCGACCTCGTGGTGCTCGCCGTGGAGTGGGGCTCCGGCCGCCGCCAGGGCTGGCTGTCCAACATCCACCTCGGCGCGCGCGACCCCGGCACCGGCGGCTTCGTCATGCTCGGCAAGACGTTCAAGGGCATGACCGACCAGATGCTCGCATGGCAGACCGAGCGGTTCACGGAGCTGGCGACGTCGCCCGCCGACGGGTCGTCGTACGTCGTGCAGGTGCGGCCAGAGCAGGTGGTCGAGATCGCCTTCGACGGCGTGCAGCGCTCCACCCGCTACCCCGGCGGCATGGCGCTGCGGTTCGCGCGGGTGGTGCGCTACCGCGACGACAAGACCGCCGCCGAGGCGGACACGGTGGACACCGTGCGCGCCCTGGCGGCGGCCTCCTCGGGGAGCTCGGCCGGCTGAGCCGGCTGGGTCGTCAGCTCGCGCGGCGCTGGCGCGTCCAGATCAGCGCGCCGACACCCGCGCCCACCAGCGCGACGGCCGCCATGACGATGCCGAGCACCTGCGCGCCCGTGACCGGGAGCGACCGCGGGGCGGCAGCCGCGTCGACGTCCGCGCTCACGCGGCCGGAGCTGCCGCCCACGGTCTGCGTGCGGGCCTCGACGGCCTCGGACCCGTCGTCCACGTCGTCCGCACCGCCCATGCCCGGGGTCGACCCGTCGGTCGGCGCCGTCGGGAGGGGCGTCTCCGTCGGGGTCTCCGACGGCGTCACCGCCGGGGTCGGCGGGGCGGTCGTCTCGGTGGAGGTCTCCGGGGTCGGCGACTCCTCGGCGGGGGGCGTCGTCTCCTCCGCCGGGGTGGGGGTCGGCGTGGACGAAGGCGTCGACGAAGGCGTGGTCGTCGGGCTCGGCGACGGCTCCGGGGCGTCGACGTACTCGACGGCGTAGTGGCTGATCGCCCGGCACTTGCCGCCGGTCGGGTACGCGATCGTGACCTCCGCGACGGGCTCGTCGAGCTCGACGATCTTGGGGCCCTCGCCCTGCCGGGCGGACCCGGCCTTCACGCAGTACGCGGAGATGAGCTTGCCCTCCGGCGCCACCAGCGTGATCGTCTGCTTCTCGCCGTCGACGTCCGTCTTCGGTTCGTCCATGTCCGGGCAGACGTTGTCGTCCCAGGACCGCGTGCCGTCGGGCCACGAGTAGCGCTCGCCGTCGGCCCAGCCCGAGCCGCCGTCCCAGGAGGCGCCGGTGCGCGAGTCTCCGGTCCCGCCCCAGCCGTCCCGGTCCCCGTGCCCAGCGGGGAGCGCGGCGGCGGGGCCGGCAGCGAGGCCGACGACGAGAAGGAGCGAGGCTCCGAGGACGGCGGGTGTGCGCACGAGCACTCCAAAGGGCAGGCGGGATCGACCGCATCAGCAGATGGCGCGGCCTCCGGCCGCGCCGGAATGCTAGCGAGTCCGACCTTTCGGCGGAAGGGTGAAATTTCCGGACGGTTGGTACGAACCCGACCCGCGCCCGCGGGAGCGCGACATCGCCGACGCATCGCCCCGGACCCAGGAGGGTTCCCACCCTGTGCCGACGCCGCCGCCGCGGCGGCCGACCCCCTCAGCGGCTGCCGCGCCGGCGGCCCTTCCGCGGCGACGACGGCCGCGAGCCCCCGCCACGCCGTGCCGCGCCGCGCTGACCGGAGCCGCGCCCCTGGGCAGCGCCCCCGCCGCGCTGGCCCTGCGCCCTCGCCGGCTTCGTGACCTCCGCGGGCTTCGCGTCCGTCCGCCCGGCCGCGGCACGGCCCCGGGAGCTGTTCGCGGTGCGGCCGCGCACGATGCCGATCATCTCCTCCACCAGCTCGCGCACGTCGTCGGGCAGCCCGTCCACGAGCCACGCCAGGCCCACGGGCGCGCCGGGCCCGCCGTCGAGCACCCGGTAGGTGACGTCCTTGCGGTGGTGCAGCCGCGCCAGCGACATGGGCACGACCGTGACCCCGACCCCGGTCGCGACCAGCGCGATCGCGTCGGCCGCCGTCGCGGGCCGCTCGGGCTCCACGAGGCCGCCCGCGCCGTCGTCGTACGCCTCCGGCGCCCGGCCAGGAACGGGCTCTCCCTCCGGGTAGAGGACGTCGTCCGCGGGCAGCCACACGACGTCGTCCGCGACGTCGTCGGCGGTGACGACCTCGTCCTCCGTCGTCGCCGCGAGGAGGTGGTCGCGCGAGACGGCGACCACGGGCAGCTCGGTGTACAGCGGGATGGCGTGCAGGACGTCGCCGTCGACCGGGAGGCGCACGAGCGCCGCGTCCACCTGCCGCTCGACCAGCGCGGCGGGCGCGTCGGCGGCGTCGACCTGGACCAGGGCGAGCCGGACGCCCGGGAGTCGGTCGCGCCACGTGCGCGCCCAGCGGCCCGGCGTCGCGCCGGGCACGTACCCGAGCCGGAAGGTGGGACGGCCGTCGTCGGCCGCCTCGGCGAGGGCGTCCTCGCTCTCGACGGCGTCGTCCGGCTCGTCGTCCACCGTGTCGTCGAGGGCCTCGCCCGGCTGGTCGGTCACGGCACCAGGCTACGTGGGCGTGCTGCGCCGCCCGCCGCGACTACCCTGGTGCCCATGGCCGGAACCCCCTTCTCCCAGCAGGTCCTCAAGCCGACGAACGCGGCGAAGAAGCTCGGGGTGTACCTGCCCGCGACCCCGCCCGAGTTCCAGGAGCACGGCATTACGCGCGCCGAGCTCGAGGAGCTCGAGACGAACCCGCCGCAGTGGCTCGAGGAGCTGCGCCGCCTCGGGCCGCACCCGCGTCCCGTCGTCGCCGGCCGCCTGGGCATCTCCATCGCCGGCCTCGCGCGCGGCGGCATCACCGAGCCGCTGACCACCGAGCAGATCGACGAGCTGCGCGACGAGCCGCCCGCGTGGCTCCTCGCCGAGCGCGAGACCGCCGCGAAGGTGCGCGAGGAGGAGGACCGGGTCAAGGCGAGGGCGGCCGAGCAGGCCGAGCGCCAGGCCCGCCGGTCCCGCTGAGCGCCACTCCCGATCAGTTCGGCAGCCGATCGATCTCTTCGGCAGCCGGACGTGCCGAGGAGATCGACGAGATGCCGAACAGATCGGCTCAACCCCGGGGCTGCACCCGGTCCGTGTGTCCGAGCGAGAGGTCCGGCGCGACGGCGTCGCGGATCGCCGTCTTGAGCGGCGGGATCTCGGGGAACCCGCCCTCGGCGGCGCGGTCCCACAGCAGCACCGCGGGGCGGCCGTCGCCCGGGTCGAGCTCCACCCGGAAGACGCCGCCGGTCCCCGGGACCAGCGCGACCTCGGCGAGCCGGGTGCGGAACGTCTGCAGCAGCTCCTGCGCCACCCAGGCCGCGCGCATCAGCCACCGGCACTGCGTGCAGTAGGTGATCGACACGCGCGCGGTCGACGTCGGCTCCGGCGCGGCGGGGGCTTCGCTCATGGCGCCAGGGTAGGGCGCCCGGTCGAGACCGTCGGGCGCCGGCGTCCCCGTCAGGGAGACTGGTCGGGTGCACCACGCCTCCGAGCCCGACTCCCCCGCCCCCACCGAGCCCTTCGAGAGCCTCGACCCCGCCGCACGGCTGGCCGCCGTCCTCGGCGCGCTCGTCCCGTGGCCCGAGGACGGCTCACGGCCGGACGGCCCCGTCGCCGTCGACGCCACCGACCGACTGCTGCTCGACGAGGCGGCGCCGCTGCTCGCCACGGCCGGACCCGGCGACGTCGTCGTCATCGGGGACCGCTTCGGCGCCCTCACGCTCGGCGCGGCGACGCTGGGCGCCCCCGACGTGCGGTCGTGCACGGACACCGTCACGGCCGAGGCCGCCCTGGAGCGCAACATGGACCGGGACGGGCTGCTCGACGCCGTGCGCGGGGACCGGCCGACCGTGGAGATCGCCGTCCGCGACCGGGTCGACGAGCACCTGCTGAACGGCGCCCGGCTGGTGCTCCTGCAGCTGCCGAGCTCGCTGGCCGAGCTCACGGAGGTCGCGGAGCTCGTCGCGAGACACGCCTCCCCCGACGTCGTCCTGCTGGCCGGCGGGCGGGTCAAGCACATGACGCGCGCGATGAACGAGGTGCTGGCCGCGTCGTTCACCGACGTGCGCGCCACCCTCGCGCGGCAGAAGTCCCGCGCGCTGGTGGCGTCGGGCGTGCGCCCCGAGCGTCGGGACACGCCGCCGAGCTATCCGGCGACGGCGCGCCTGACGGACGCCGAGCTCGTCGCCGCGGCCGGGACGCCGCACGTGGACGTCGTCGCGCACGGTGGGGTGTTCGCGGGCACGACCCTCGACCTCGGCACCCGCTTCCTGCTCACGACGGTGGAGAAGTGGCCGGGGGCCGACCGCGTGCACGACGCCGTCGACCTGGGCAGCGGCAGCGGCCTGCTCGCCACCGTCCTCGCGCTCCGGTACCCCGGGGCGCGGGTGGTCGGCACGGACCGCTCGGCCGCGGCCGTCGCGTCGACCCGGGCGACGGCGGAGGCGAACGGCGTCGGCGGACGCGTCGTCGCGCTGCGCGGGGACGCGGGCGAGGACCTGGAGCCCGCGAGCGTCGACCTGATCCTGCTCAACCCGCCGTTCCACGACCGCACGGCCGTGCGCACCGACGCCGCCCACCGCATGTTCCGGGCGGCGGGGCGGGCACTGCGCCAGGGCGGCGAGCTGTGGTGCGTCTTCAACACGGCGCTGCACTACCGGGAGGCGCTGAACCGCGCCGCCGGGCCCACCGTGCACGTCGCGCAGAACCCGAAGTTCACGGTCACGCGGTCCCGCCGGCGCTGACCTCCCACGCACTCCCCCGAACGCCGAACAGGCGGTTGACACCGTGATCGCGCGCCAGCAGGCGCGATCACGG